>NZ_JANPLK010000013.1 GCF_031426495.1 Gemmatimonas sp.
GCACCGACACCACCATCGTATCCGGCGTGGGCGTGGGCCCGCCGCTCAGCGCCACGCACACCAGCGCGCCATCCCCGCACGACACCCGGCTCAGCGCCCCCAGCCCATTCCAGTGCAGCGCCAGGCTCCGCGCCGCATGCGGCACCAGCGTCCCCGTGCGGCGGCCCACGTAGCCGTAGCGCGTCAGCCCCGCCGGTTGGTCGAGCGCCAGCCCCGGCACGTACACCACGCGCCCGAAGAACGGATTCGGATCTTCGCCATTGAGCAGCGGGAGTGCCGGCACGAACCGATCGTCGTTCTGCACGCTGTCCGGCACCGACGTCGACTGCCCCGCGTAGCGGATCGGCACCTGGATCTCGGCCAGCTCCCGGTCCCCGTCCCACACCGTGCGCCGCCACGTGCTCACATCGCACGCCACGGCCGTGGAGAAGAACAGCCCCACATCGCAGCGCCGGTCGGTCCGCACCCACACCCGCCGCCCGAACGCGTCGTAGCCGTACTCCTCGAACACCAACGTCCCCGGATCGAGCTCGAGATACGTGCGCGCATCCACCGCCCGCAGTCGCTCATCGGCGCCGTAGTACGCCATGCGATCGTCGTGCTGGCGGGTGTCCGGGTGCTGATCGAATTGCACATTGCCCGACGCGTCGTACCGGTAGCGACGGTTCGCACCGACCGCCGTGAGGGAGTCGAGGCGCCCCACGCCGGCGCGATACCGATAGCGGCGGGGGCGTTGCGTAAGTTGGTTGAACTGGCCGTTGATCCGCACCGAGTCGATGGTGTTGCTGGTGTCCGGGTTGGCCATTGCGTCCATTTGGTACCGTTCGCGCGTGACGGTCTCCACCAGGCCACTCAGTTGTCGCATCCGGCTCGAGCGCAGGTGCCCCAGGCCCGAGTATTCGAACTGCTGCTGCTCCTGGAACCCGAGCGCATCGGTCGTGGAGAGGCGCTTCCCGCGCGCATCGGTGCTGAATCGTGCCTGCCGGAAGAAGAGCCCACCGAACTGATTGAGCGTGTCGGCCGCCAGATACCCGCTCGCATCGTACGCCAAGCGCCGAATCCACGGCTGCACACCAGTCGCGTGCTGTAGCTGGACGACCTCGTCTCTGAGATTGTACAGACGGCTGTAATAGACCCCGAACTCGTCGATCACGGAACGAAGGCGGCCCGTCTCAGACACATACTCGTACTGATGGCGACTGCCGGGCGCCGTCAGCTGTTCGGGCAAGAGAAGCAGTACGCGTCGGCCGTTTGCGTCGTATTTGAGCTGCAGCCCGTACCCCAGCAGCACGCCGGATGCTCCCCGAATGTACAGGCTATCAGTGTCGAGATCGCCACCGGGGAAGTAGCTGCGCACGACACGCGCATCGCGATTGACGGCGGTCCGCACGCGATCGAGCGCGTCGTATCCGAACTGGTCCAGTTCAAGGGGTCAGAGTCGTTGAAACGTGGCTATCAACGACTCTGTCCCCATGAACGGCCGTCAGCGAACCGTCGCGCTAAGTTCCCACCATGGCGTTTCGCTACTCCTATCCGCCCCGGCTCAAGCGGCTGCTCGGCAGATTCCACTGGACCACGTGGCTCATGCTGGTCCTCGGTATCTGGGCCCTGCCGCGCCTACTGCCGCATGTCGGTGCGCTCGTGAACGTCACCGCACGCGATCGCAGCACGCCCACCTTCGCCGTCCGCACGCTGGCCGACTCGACGATCACATCGCAGTCACTCCGAGGACGAGTGGTGCTCGTGAACGTGTGGGCCACCTGGTGCACACCCTGCCGCGTAGAAATGCCACTGCTCGAGGCCACGTGGAACCGGCACAAGGCGGCCGGCCTCGTCGTCCTCGGTGCCTCGGTTGACCAAGGCGATCCGCAATCCGTGCGCGACTTCATCACCGAGCGCGGCATCAGCTATCCCATCGCCATCGTCGGCGCCGATGCGATCGCCGAGCTGGGTGGTGTGCGCGGCTATCCCACCTCGATCCTCATCGGCCGCGACGGCCGGGTACGACATCACGTGATGGGGCCGATCGGTCCGCTGACGCTGGAGCCGGCGATCCGGCGCGCGCTGACCGAGCAATGACCGCGCCCCTACCGGTACCCCTGCGCCTGCAGCTCGAACAACTCCGCGTACCGCCCCTTCCGCGACAGCAGCTCCTCGTGCGTGCCCATCGAGTCCACCGTGCCTTCGTTGAGCACGAGAATGCGATCGGCCATGCGCACACTTGAGAAACGATGCGAAATCAGCATGCTCGTACGCCCCGCGCTCAATGCCTTGAAGCGCTGAAACACCTCGAACTCCGCGCGCGCATCGAGCGCCGCCGTGGGTTCGTCGAGCACCAACAGCTGCGCGTCGCGCATGTACGCGCGGGCGATGGCCAGCTTTTGCCATTCCCCGCCTGACAACTCCACGCCCGTAGAGAAGCGTTTGCCGATGGGCTGATCGTACGTAGCCGGCAACCGCGCGATCATCTCCGCCGCCAGGCTCTGGTCGGCCGACTGCACGATGCGCGCTTTGTCCTCACGTTCATCAATGCGCCCCACGGCGATGTTCTCACCGGCGGTGAGACTGTAGCGCACGAAGTCCTGAAAGATCACGCCCACGTTCGCGCGCAGCGCATCGAGGTCGTACTCACGCAGATCGTGTCCGTCCAACAGAATGCGTCCTTCGGTGGGCTCGTACAGGCGCGCCAACAGCTTCACGATCGTGGTCTTGCCCGCACCGTTCTCGCCCACCAACGCTAAGGTTTCCCCGGCGTGCAGCGTGAACGACAAATGCCGAACGGCCCATCGCTCGGTACCGGGATACTGAAAACCCACGTCCTGAAACTCGAAGCCGATGGCGATCGGTTTCGGCACATCGCGTGGATTCTCCGGCGAGTGAATGCGCGACGTGATCGTGAAGAACGAGAATAGGTCATCGAGATACAGCGCTTGGCTCGCGGTGCTCGAGAATCCCACCAGCAAGCTCGCCAGCAAATCACCGAGCCGACGGAACGACCCGGCTAGGAACGTGAGATCGCCGATGCTGAACTGCCCGGTGAGCGTACGCCATGCGATGTACCCGTAGGCCGTGTAGTAGCCAGCGGTACCGATCGCGGTGAGCAGTCCCATCGTACTTTCGCGCTTGATCGCCAGCGCGCGATTGGCCCGGTACGTATCGAGCGAGATCTCACGGAAGCGCTCGATCAGAAAACGATTGAGGCCGAAGATTTTCACCTCCTTGGCCGTTTCCACGCTCGCACCCGTTTGCCGTAGATACTCCAGCAGCCGACGCTGCTGTGTGCGCGACCATTGCAGCGCGTACTCCAGCGCATTGAAGTGCGCTTCCCCCACGAACGCCGGCACCAACGCGACCAGCAACAGCACGATCAGCCACGGCGCATAGACCACGAGCCCGGCCGCGAAGCTGATGATGGTGATCAGCGTCTGTACCTGACCGAACACCTGCCCCATCACCCCCAGCCCCTGAAACGTCTGCGTGCGCGCGCGTTCCAGGCGGTCCTGTACCTCGCTGTCCTCGAACTGTTCGAGATCCAGCGTGGCCGAGTGCTCCATGAGGCGGATCGTGGTGCTGATCGAGAATTTGATGCCGAGAATGCGATCCACCAGCGAACCGCTGCGCGAGAGCATATCCGCACCGATCGCCAGCGCGAACTCGAGCAGGATGAGTTGCATCGTGCGATCCAGCAGACCGCTGGCCACCCAGGCACTCCACGTGTCGGGATGCCCCGGCAGCGCCGCCGTACGAATCACCTCGTCGATGATCAGCTTGCCCACGTACAGCGTGCTCACCGGCAGCAGCGAGCGAACGAGCCGGATGCTGATGGTCGCGATGGTGAGCGGCGCGCTGGTGCCCCACACCAGCAGGAACAGCGGCCCGACATGCCGGAGCGCGCCGAGCCGTTCGCGGAACGACTTGATCGGTGGTGGGGACTGTCTCGGACGCGCCATGCGGTGAATCTGGGTACGGGCGGGCAGCACGGCCATTGCGAGCAGGGGATAATTTCCTTGCCATGCGCCTCACGCTTTCAACTCTCGGTTCGCGCTTTGGCCACCGCCTCGTTGGGGTCGGTGCGATGGCCGCCCTTGCCGCCTGTGGCGCAGGAGGCGGGACGCGCACGGGCGCCATCCCTGGCCCCGCCGCCGCGCAAGTCCCGATCGAACTGGACGGGCGCGTTGACGACTGGGCCGGTGTTCCAATGCTGTCGCAAGCCGCGCAACCGGACGGACCACTGCACGCGGCGTGGGCGACCGACGACGCCAAGTGGTTGTACCTGTCGTTCTCCGTGCGCGACACGGTGAGCAACTCCGCCATGCCGGGTACGCTGCATGTGCTCATCGACGCCGACGATAACACACAGACCGGCGGAAGCGTGTTCGATGCCGCGGGCGGTCTCACCGGCGTCGAGCTGTCGCTCGACATGTCACGTACCGACAAGCCGCAGGGCAATGGGATCGGCGCCGGCGCCGCGCTGCGTACAGTTGGCGCCGCTGCACTCGACGCATACCGTAGCGCGTACGAGCTCGATGTGGTCGCGCTGCCCACGTGGAGCGCCACTCGCTTCGAGCTTCGGATCGCCCGCGGCGGCGCGTTCGATGGATTTGGTCGGTTAGGGCGCGCGGTGCGTGTCCGCCTGGTGTTCGAAGCGACGAGTGGTGCCGTCTCAGCGCTTCCCGCCGCGCGGTATGTATTCGCCACGCCGCTCGACACCCGACCGCGGGCAAACCTCGTGTCGGCGATCCCGACGAAAGCCGCGGGCTCGGTGCGCGTGGTGCAGTGGAATGTGTCGGAGGGTTCGTTCCGCTCGCCGACCAATCACGCCAAGCTGTTAGCGGCGGTGGCACCCGATATCATTTTGCTGGACGAAGCGTACGCCGAGACGTCCGACTCCACCTTGGCGGACTTCTTCGCGCGCCCTGAACTGGCCGCACTGGGCCACTGGCGCTTCGTGTACTCGCGCACGGGCGGTCGACAGCACACCGTGGTTGCCACGCGCGATCGCGACATCCGTCAGGCGGCATCGATGGTGCGCGTGGAGTATCCATCCGGCGTGCTCGACAGCGTGCGCGCCACTGCACCGAGCGCCGCGCAGCATCTGTTCGACACCGAAGCGAAGGCCCAGCTGTCGAGTACGGGTGCATGGATCACGGTAGGCGGCATCGAGACGCTGTTCGTGCCACTCGACCTCCAAAGCGGCGGCTTCTTCGGCAATCCGCAGGATCAGTTGCGTGTACTGCAAAGCCGAGCGATCCGCGCGCACGTGCAGCGCGAGTTGGCGTCGGGTGCAACACAAGGTGCAATACTAGGTGCAACACGAGGTGCAACACGCAGCGCGTTGGTGATTGCCGGCGACTTCAATGCGATCGGCTCCTACGAGTCGATTTACACCCTCCAGCAGGGCCTCGATGTCGACGGGTCCGACCTGACGCTCAGTGATTCCTGGCGACTCGGCGAGCGCACGCTGGTGTCGTGGACAGACCCGAAGGTCGGTCAGTTCCTTCCTGGCCGTCTCGATCTCACCCTGTACTCCGACGCGGCGTTCGAACGCACGGGTGGCTTTGCGTTCTCGAGTGTCGATCTCACGTCCGCATTCGCCGCCTCACTCGGCATCGCGCGCGAGACGTCGGCCGGGACCGCTGATCACCTGATCATGGTCACCGACCTCCGCGCCAGGCGATAGACTCGGCATCCAGGGCATATCCCCCAGAACCCGCTATCTTTGAGGAACGCACGGGACGCGCCCGTGCCGAACCACGATGATCGGACGAGGCGGGTATGTCGCGGGCGTTTCTGAGAGATGATGCGGAGGGCGAAATGCCCCGCCGCAATTACCACCTGCCGGAGCGCACCGACGCGGGCTACGATCGAGCCTGTGCGCGGGCGCTGCTGGAAGCCGCGCGAGTGAACGAAACGCAGTTGGCCGAACGCGCCACCGGCTACTACTGGGGTGAACCGCTGCTCAAGCCGTTCGTCGAAGAGCTGCGTGTGGAAGCCGAGCAGCAGGGCGACGACCGTCTCGAACAGCTGGCCCGGCGTTTTCTGGCGTGATGCGCCATTCCGCGCCGTGATACGCGCGCCATCTCGTGGTAAGGCTGTTCGTCTTTCCCAAAAGAGAACTGCCTACCGCGGGTCTGCACGAATGACCGCGAATAAACAACAACACGAGGCCACTCGGGTTCATCCGCGGACATTCGTGCGAATTCGTGGTGAAGTTGTTGATTGTTCGAACGTCAGTATCATCCAAACCGCCGGCTGCCTCACCCGCCGTGTCGCTCCAGCCACGCCATCGTTTCGTGCATTGCTTCGGCCCACTGCGCGGCGGTGGTCAAATGCCCGGCGCCTCGCATCGTGTGATGACGCTGCGGGGCGACGTGCGCCGAATCCGCAGCAATCGCGTCGTGCAGGCGAAACACCGCGTGCGGTGGCACACTCGCGTCGTGTTCGGCGGTGATGCTGAGCAGCGCGACGTCGCGGAAGGCGGACAGCACGTGATGCGCGCTGGTGTCGCGGGTCCATTCCGGAGAGCCGAGCAGCGCGACCACCGCACGCAGCGGCACGCCAGCTGATACCGCGCGATAGGCGAGGAACGCGCCCATCGAGATCCCCACCAGTGAGACCCGCTCTCGGTCGACGCCGCACTCGGCCACCAACGCGTCGATCAACGTAGGCAGTTCGCGCACCGTTGCTTCCATCACGTCAAGCATCACCGGCAGCGCGCCATCCGCCGAGTGCTGAAGCCGTTCGGTCAGCGCGGCACTTGAGCGGGCCCCATGATCGACCGCATCGACGCCGACGGCGACAAAGCCGAGAGCCGCGCAGCGTTCGAGTTCCGCCGCGTGAGCCAAAGCATCGGCACGGAAACCGTGCATCCAGAGCACCGCGGGACGCGTCTGGTCTGACGACAGCACCGGCGCCGCGATCAGCAGCGGTACGCCGGCCAGCACCATCGCCCGCGATGTCACGGCGAGATCGGCGTTACACTCGAGGTGATGTACGTGACCTCATCGTCGATCGCGTCGCGGACGGGATCGAGACTCAACGTGGTGGGATAACCCAAGGCGGCATCGAATGCCATCGACTGAACCACGCCTGCGCGCGTGAGCCCCTGGCGCGCCTGCGCGAACAGCTGATCAACGGTGCGAAAGATCGTCAGCAAGGTCACCGACAGCGATTCTCCCGTGGTCACGTTCACGGCGCGCGTGACCGATCCCGCCGTAACCGTGACCTGAAACGTGGTCGAGCCGGTGACGCAGAAGCACAGCACGCGCTGCTGCATCGTATAGCTGTTCGATGTCGGGCGCGTGCTTTCCCACCGTCGCTGCGCGGCCGTCAGCCGCGCTTCCTCGGGACCGGTGGGATCGCTGCAGCCGCCAGCCAGCAGTAGGAGCCCGAGGAGCGCAACGGCCAACCGCATTACGCCTTCGCCGCCTTCGCCGCGTCGAGGTGCGCCTGCATCCGCTTGCGGAATCGCTCGGAAATCAAGCGACCCATTTCCGTTTCCTTGGCCACCCACTCAGCGTTGCGGAACGCGATCGGGTTCATCGCCGCCCGATACTCGGCGAGCCACGGCTCGATGCGCGAGAAAATCAACAGCCCTTCGCCGTTGCTCTCCATCATGAAGTCGGCGTGCATGACGCCGTGACGCGCCATCGCGTACGTCATCTCCCAGTACGACGTGCACTGACGAAACGCCGCGTTGAGCGGATGATCACCCTTCGTTACGGCGATCACGTCCTCGAAGCTCGTGGGAAGAAACTTGGCGATCAACTGAGTGCGCGATTCGCGCATCACATCTTCGCGACGGAGCTCGTACAGCTTGAGGACGAGTTCCGCATCATGATGGTCGGGATATTCCTTGAGGGCCACGGTCTGCTCGGCGAGCGGGGGAGATCGGCCAGCGCGCATGAGTGGCGCCCGGCGAGACACGGAGTATTGTCCGTCGCCAGAGGCTTGGCAAGCGAACGATCCGGTGAACGCCCGGACTCAGCGAAAGCGCAGGCGCACTACGCGCTCGATGCCATCGACATCCGTGGCGACCGCAGTCACCGTGTTGCCGATGATGAACGGGTGCCCGTTATACGTGTCGATCGCGCGTGGCCATTCCGCGATGGCAATCAAGCGGCCCGCGGCATCGTACACATCGGCTTCACGCGGGCGACCTTCGGCCACGGCGCGCTCCACCCACAGTCGCCCGTCTTTGGCGTAGGTCAGTCCAACGATCGGCGCTTTGGTCGCTGGCACACCGAACGGCAGATCCGGCTTCGCCTCCTCAAGCGTGCTGTCGGCCTTGGCGCGTTCCTTCGCCGACAGCGGCACGGCGGGAATCGTGCGCGCCACGGTCCGCACGCGCTTGCCGCTCGTATCGTAGATGTGCACCTCATAGCGCGAGGTCACCGACTCCGCACGCACGCCACCCGGGCCGTACGCGCGAATCCATTGCGGTCCGAACGGCTGCCAGTAATACCGTTGCGACGTACCCATCTGATTGCCCTTCGCATCCTTCTGCACCGTCGTGACCTTGTGCATACCAGCGAACGAGCCCGGTGGAACGGCGAGCGTGTCGCTGCCCGCGATCGCACCGTTGGCGCTGCGCCGCACGCGTATCGGACGGAAGCTCGCCATTGCCTGGTCGAACCAGATCGTCTCGTCCACCATCGAACCATCAGACTCGAACGTGATTGGCAGCCGACTGCCGCCTGTGAACGACTGGAGCGGCATGGTCTTCGTACTAACCGCCGGCGTGGCCGTCGCATCGATGCCGAGCATGCGCGCGTTGCCCTCGTCTCGCGCCCAGAGCAGACGATCGGGGCCAAAGCCGATTGGTCCGAGCCGTTTGAACTCCAGCGGGCCAGAACCGGAGCGACCGATGCGGGCGATCGATGCGCCCGTTGGCGAGAAGACGCGGATCTGCAGATCCTGAGCGTCGGCGACGAACACGCGCCCCGCGGCATCGACGGCCAAGCCGCCAATCCGGCCGAACGTGGCGTCGTCGGCCTCGGCGCCGCCGATCGTCATCTCGATCGCCCCGTGCCAACGTGGTGGCGCACTCTGCGCATCGACGCGGACGGTGTTGATCAACAATGCCGAGAACAGGGCCAAGGCGGGAGCGGATACGAAGCGATTGTTGGACATTGGACCGGATTAAGAACAGCTGAACGCCGCCTGCGACGAAGCCGCTATGGTAGCGCGCCGACCGGCGTGGCCGCAACATGCGGCTCCCACTGCTGGATCGTCACCCGCAGCCGCCACGCCGCATTGTCGGCGGCCGGCGACTCCGGATCGAGCGTGGCCTGCGTGACCACAAAACCCGGCAGCGATGCCATCTTGCCGCTGGGGAGGCGCTTGTGCCACGAACCGTCGTTCAACGGTACGTCATCGGTATAACGCCCGTCGGAGGCACGACCGTACACACGCATTGGATCGAGTCGCAGGCTGGCCCCGCTGAGGCGACGGTCTACGGTGATCGCCGACAGCCAAGAGCGGCCCGCGTACTCCATGACCACGCCGACCTGCACCTGTCGCGTCGTCTCGCGCGAGGCCGTCAGACGCGCAATGAAGTTCGTGGCCACCTGACGGCGCAGGGATGCCAGCACGACCGGCTGCGTGAGTTGAACGGTACCGTCGTCTCCCGTCACCAGCTCCTCGCCAGCAGACGGCGATTGCCAGTCGGCGGCGGTGCCAAGGATCACGCGAAGCGGCACGCCAGTGGCGAGCGACTTGTCGGGATGGAGGACGGTGATCTGCACATCAAGGCTCACCGGTCGTGTAATCGGAATCTGAGTCACAATGAAAGCTACTCGACCGCAGGCGGTCGCAGGCGATACTTTGTGCTTGCGCGCACACTTTCCCCACAGCTCGGCTCCATGATCCGATTCGCCACGCGGTTGCTGTCGCTGGCCGCACTGCTCGTCGGGACTTGGGCGTGCACCAGTCCGCCGGACGCCAGGCCGGTGACTAGACCGCCACTTCGCTGGGGCGGCGATGCGGAAGGTGGCGCGCCCTTCGTGGAGGCCGATGCGGCTGATCCCACCCGTGTGCGCGGCTTTGACGTCGAGATCGCCGCGATGATCGCGCAGGGCCTCGGGCGCAAACCAGAGTTCGTGCAGGTCGCCTGGGCATCGATCGAGCAGTCGGTCGCCCGCGGCGACTTCACGATCGGCATGTCCGGTCTCGAAGATCGACCTGCGCTGCACGAACGCTTTGCCGTATCGCTGCCGTACTACGAGTTCCGTGAAGTACTCGCCGTGCGCGCGGCCGACAGTGCGCGCTTCCACACACTCGCTGACCTGGGTGGTCGTCGTGTGGCCACGCTTGGCTCCACGATGGCATGGGAGATGGTGCTCGCCGCCAAGATCGCGCACGGCGTGCTGCCGGTGTCGTACGATGACGACGTGCATCCGTACACGGATCTGGTGAGCGGACGCGTCGATGCCGTGTTGCTCGACCACGTGCTGGCCGAACGCTCGCTGCGCCGGATCGGCGGCTTCGTGATTCAGCCGGCGGCATTGGCCCGCGGACACTACGTCGCCGTGCTGGCCGCCGGCGACAGTGTGCTTCGCGACTCGGTGAACGCGACGCTGCGGGCTCGCATGCGTGACGGCGCACTCGAGCGGGTATTCCGGTCGTGGGATGTGTGGAATGCGAGCCAATCCGAGTTTCAGCAGCGGGTGTTACAGGACTCCGTGGCGGCCCGCGACGCGTCTGCCGCCACACGTGGCACCACCACCTCGATCGCGACCTATCTCCCGGCGCTACTGCGGGCCGCCATGATCACCCTGGCGCTCTCGGTGCTCGCGATGACGCTCGCCATCGTGATCGGCATCGGGCTCGCCGCCGGTCGCGTGTACGGATCACGGCCGCTGCGCATCCTGCTCACGGCATACGTGGAAATCATCCGTGGCACGCCGGTACTCCTGCAGCTGTTTGTGTTGTACTACGGACTATCGGACGTCGTTCGACTCCCCGCCTTCGCCGCCGCCGTGATCGGGCTCGGCCTCAACTACGCGGCCTACGAATCCGAGATCTACCGGGCCGCGCTCGAAGCCATCCCCACCCTGCAGCTCGAAGCGGCGCGCACACTGGGTCTCTCCGAGGTGCAGATCCTGCGTCTGGTACGCGGGCCACAGGCGCTTCGACTCGCGCTGGCCCCGATGACCAACGATTTCGTCGCATTGCTCAAGGATTCATCGCTGGTCTCGGTCATCACCGTCGTCGAACTCACCAAGCAAACCGCCATTTACGCGACGAACGCCGGCAGCTGGGCGATCCCCGGCGCGCTGTGCGCCATCGTGTATCTGTCCATGTCGCTGCCGTTGTCGCGCATGGCCCGCCGACTCGAGCAGCGGTGGACCCTGTCATGACGCCATCATGAGCCACGACGCCGCATTGCGTGTACGCGCGCTGCACGCCGCCCGTGGCGAACAGGCCATCCTGCGCGGACTCGACCTCGACGTCGCCGCCGGAGAAGTGTGCGCGGTCATGGGCGTGTCGGGTGCCGGGAAGACCACGGTGTTGCGAGTCGTCGCCGCGCTGCAGCCGTTCTCCGCAGGCACCGTAGAGATTGGAAGCGTCGCGCTCCAACCCGGCGCCCTACCGCCAGAGTCGCGGCTCCGCGCGCTGCGTCGTCGCGTGGGCGTTGTCTTCCAGAGCCACGCGCTATTCGAGCATCTCACGGCGATCGAGAACGTGATGCTGGCGCCGATCCACGCGCTCGGACAATCGCGCGCCGAGGCCAAGGACACGGCCACGCGCTTGCTCGAATCGCTCGGCGTGTCCGCACGCGCGCACGCGTATCCACGGCAACTCTCGGGCGGCGAAGCACAACGCGTAGCGATCGCCCGAGCGCTCGCCCCCGATCCACAGTTGCTCCTGATGGACGAGCCCACGTCCGCCCTCGATCCCGCCCGCCGCGCGGCGCTCGGCGAGTCGGTTCGTGCGCTCGCCGCTCAAGCGCGCGGCTTGCTGATCGTGACGCATGACGCCGAGTTCGCGCGTAGCTTCGCCGATCGTGTCGTGGTGCTGTCGCACGGCACCATCGCCGAACAGGGTCCGGCGCGCGAGGTGCTCCCGTAGCGCACAGTCGGGCATGCTTGCGTTTCGGCAAGATTGGTGCGTGTTCCGTTGAGTGGGCAGGCTATGCACCACGTCTTTTCTTCAAATTCAGTAGAGGTACGGCATATCATGTCAACCATGATTCGCACACGCATGCGCACACGCGGCTTCATCTCCGCTGTCACGCTTTCTGTCGCCTTGGCACTCACCGCCTGCGCGCCGAAAGATGCCGACATCAAGGCCGCCGCGGATACGGCGATCGTCGGCGTATCCGGCGTGTCGGTCGCGGTGACCAACGGCGTCGCCACGATTTCCGGCCAGTTCGCCGACGAAGCAACACGCACATCGACCACCGCCAAGGTGGCAGCGGTGAAGGGCGTCAAGTCGGTGGCCGACAGCTCCACCATCGCGCCGCCGCCGGTTGTGATTTCGCCCGACGATGCGCTGCTGACCAGTGTCGCCGCCGCCCTCGCCGCGTTCCCGACGCTCTCGGCGACGGTCAGCGACGGTGTGGTGACGCTGAACGGCGAGATCAAGCGATCTGATCTGCCTATGGCGATGCAGGCCCTCTCCGCGCTCAACCCGAAGAAGATCGACAACAAGGCCACGGTGAAGAAATGACCCTCGAAGCCAAGTACGCAGAGCTCATCAACGCCGTGAATAGCGGTGGCGCGACGAACGTCGCCGTGCGGACACAGGACAACGTGCTCTACATCGATGGCGTCGTTCCGACCGGCGAGGCGAAAGACGCGGCGTGGGGGATCTACGACACGATCGACCCCGACTTTCGCAGTGGTGATCTCGTGCTCAACCTCGACGTGTCACCCGCCGCACCGTCCACGCGGCTCAAGGTCACGACGGAGAGCTCAAACCTGAACATCCGCAAAGGACCAGGCACCGATCAGCCGATCATCGGCAAAGCGGCGCACCATTCCGAAGTGACGTTGCTTAGCAAGTACAATGGCGAATGGGCGCTCGTCCGCTCAGCGAACGGTGAAGAAGGGTACTGCTCGCTGAAATACCTGACGGCGATCTAGTCGCGCATGGGGACTGCCGCCGGCTGCCGTCGTGGCGTCGGCGGCATTCCCGGTCGGATCCGTGTGCTGTTGGGATCACTCTCATTCCACACGCAACGATGCCGATCGCCTGGCGCCACGCGATTGAATACCGCTTCGCTCACCACGCAGGTGGAACGGTCGCCGGCCACGAGCAGGTTCGTTCCCTGTTTCTCCATCACCGGCTTCGACGCGTACACCGTCCTGCCCCCCAGTGGGATGCACGAGGCGGTGCAGAGCACGACAAGCAAACCAAGCACCGTCCTTGCGCGCATTCTCACGCTCCGGGTCGCGTCACGATTCGCGCGGCGCCGTGAATCCCTGCACCAGCGCACCGAGCGCAATACCACCGATCGCATACCCCAATTCCCAGCTACCGGCGCCAAGCCCCGCGATCGCCGGTCCCGGACACACGCCGGTGATGCCCCATCCGATGCCGAAGATCGCCGCGCCGATGATCGTCGATCGATCCATCACCGACTCGTGCGCGCCGAACGTGCCGCCCAACAGCGGCCGCCGCAACAGCTGCGGTACGAAGCGATAGGCCAGGAACGTGACCACCACCGCACCGCCCAGCACCAGCATCAGTCCCATGTCCTGAAAACGGAGGAAGCTGAGCACGACGCGCGGTTGAATCATCGTGGAAAACGCGAGGCCGAATCCGAAGAGGGCACCGGCGCCGAGCGCAGACTTGAGCATCGTGTCAGCTCCCACCAAGGCGCGCCATGGCATTCGCCGTGATGAACGCCGTCGCCATGAACGTCAGGACCGCCAGCAAGGACGGCAGCTTGAGCGACGCCAGGCCGCAGATGCCATGCCCCGACGTACAGCCGCGTGACAACCGCGCGCCGTACCCTACCAGCACACCGCCGATCGCGAGCTGCCAGGGCGGAATCGACACCGCCACGCGCTCTCCGTGTCCGAGCAGCAGCCACCACACGAACGCGCCGACGATCAGCCCCGCCGCGTACGCCAGACGCCACGCTCGGCTGTTCACCAAGCGGGGCTGCTGAAAGAACGGCCGCCGTACGACGTATGACCACGTCGACGAATACACGGAGCTCATTCCGCCGATCAGGCCGGTCAGCGCGAACAGCACGCTGACCCCGAGACCGATGGTGAGGCCACCAGCGAGATAGTGGGTCCAGCCCTGCGGAAACGGTGTCATGGTAGCCAAGTGCTCTGGGCGGAAGCGGGAAGAGATGGCGTGTTGGCAGCGGTGACGCTACACTCGGGCAGCGGACGCCAGGCCGCCGAGTGAACGCCTACGACTCCTACCGAGTGCCGATCATGGGATGGTTCTCACGCACACCGAAGATCAGCAAGCCCGTTCCGGTGTTTCATGCCGCGGCGCCAGTCCGCTACCCGAACACGATGATCGAGATTCGCCCGTCCGCGCAAACCTTGCCGGGCGGCGGAAACTATACCGATACCGTCTACCGGCACCTCATGGAGATCGAATCCACGACGGTCGGCGCGGCCCTGTTTGCGGAACTCGCACGACTCGGGAAAACGCAAACCATTCTGTATGCCGGACCGAACAGTAATCAGGCTGCAGGCGGACTCGGCGGTTACAAGAAGCTGCGAAAGGCGCACGACCAAGGGGACAAGGTCGCATTCGCGGCCGAACTGGCGGCGACGTTGCTGGCCTGTCCGCACGACAAGCAGTGGCTCGCCAGGCAGCTCTACGAGACCCCGATCCATACGTGGACCGGAGCGGTTTTACCAAGTCCGTTCCGCAATCCGAGGCGTGTCGCGCCGCCGGTCTTGCCGGGCGGGGCGAAGCCGGTGCCGCCCACCCCGATCCAGCTCGCCGTCGCGAACATCGACTCGTGGCTCGCTGGGACGACGATTCCGGACGTGGATCAGATGGACGTCCTGGCGACCGTATTGCAGACGTGGCTGCGCTCCGGCAACGGCTGCGGCACGCGCATCAATTATGATCCGCACAAGGATTCGGCCGGCGGTCTGCCCCGTCCGCCGCACGCCGCCCTCTTTCACGAGCTCGTGCACGCATACTACAACGCGTGCGGCGACCAACTCGGTCGCGAAGACAGCTCGATCGAGTCCGCTGGCGGCCGACTCTTCGAACTGATGTCCGTCGGGCTGGTACCATTCGATACCCGGCCATTCACCGAAAACAAGTTCCGCGCGGAATGGCCCGGTGGCTGCGCCCCACGCGCCAAGTACCCCTGACACAGGATCGGCGAATGCGACGTCGACGAGGAGTGCTGACCGTACGCTCGGCGCTCTTTGCCGCGATGTGCGCGGCGCTGTACACCGCGACGGCGGCGGCGCAAAGCACGGTACCGACTCGGCCGGACAGCACAACGTCGAGTCGGGCGACCGTGTACGGCATCGTGAACGACAGCATCGCCGCTCGTCCACTTGCCGGCGCCGTTGTTCAACTCGTGACCACTGACACGCTCGCCAACTTCGGACGCACGATCGTCTCCGACTCCACGGGTCGATTCACCTTCGACGACGTGCCGGCCGGACGCTACACGCTCGGATTTTTCCATCCGATGCTCGACTCGGTCGGACTCGACCCGATGCTACGTAGCGTCGCCGTAACCGGCGTGGGCGCCGTCCGCGCCGATCTGGCCGTGCCCTCGCCCGCGACGCTACGGACCGCCATCTGCGGCGCGCCGAACGCGCAGGGCACCGGTGGCGTGTTGATCGGCTCCGTGCACGCGGCGCTCGGACGTGCACCGGCCGCCGGCGTGACGGTGATCGCCGAGTGGATCGAACTCACGTTTGGCGCAGGGGGCATGACGCGACGCATGCCACGCCGCACGGCGATCACCCGCGAAAACGGCTGGTTCTCCCTCTGCAACGTGCCGGGCCCTGGCCTGCTGATGCTCATGGCCACGCGCGGGGCCGACAGCACCGCGATGGTCGAAGTGCAGATGCCTGCCGCCGGCTTTCAGCGGCGTGAGTTGTACCTCGGTCCCGCCCGCGTGGCCGCCGGTGCCGACAGCACGCGCCGCGTGCATGTGGGGGAGGGTCGCTTGAGCGGAATCGTGGGTACCACGACCGACGGCCGTCCGCTGTCCGGCGCGCAAATCAGTATCGTCGACGGGCCGCAGACGCGTTCCAACGCCCGCGGCGAGTGGACACTCACCGACGCGCCACCGGGCACGCGCATGCTGGAAGTCCGCGCCGTGGGCTACTATCCCGAGCGCCGCGCGGTGGACATCGTCGATAGCGTGGCGCCGCTGCGTGTCGCTCTGGCGACCTTCAAGTCGGTGCTCGACACCATGAAGATCAGCGCCGCGCGTACCGTCGACCAGAATCTGGTCGGCTTTCAGGAGCGTCGCCGCTCGAGCATGGGCCGCTTTCTCACGCCCCGTGACATCGCCGTGCGGCAGCCCTTTACCACGTCGGAGATTTTCCGCGCGGTCCCCGGACTCTTTCTCGACCGTACGATGGACGCCGAGGAGAAGGTGATGATGCGCGGCCTGTTCGCAGATCGCTGCGAACCCGCGATCTACATCAACGGCCAGTGGATGAACGCCCTCACCTCAGGCGACCTGGACGGCTTCATCCGGCCGAATGACATCGCGGGTATCGAGGTGTATGCGGCCGGTCAGGTTCCGGCGCAATTCCAACCCGGACTTGGGGGGTGTGGGAGCTTGGTGTTCTGGACGAAGTAGAGGCCGGTCAACCAGCCTCTAGCGCAGGACGCGCGAAAAAATTACCATCGCGTTCAGTAGTTCGGTGCGGTACGCGAAAGCCGCCTTCTTCTTCGGGTCGAGAAGCCGTTGACGCTCCGCGCTGCCCACTCATCGCTGCGAATGTCGCTGTATTCCACGGCGACGTTCGTGCTCTACTTTGCCGCCCAGGCTGGATCGTTGGAGCTAAGCCAGCGGAACGGTGGAAACGCCGGCCTCTGGCCCGCCAGCGCCGTCGGCCTCGTCTTCATTCTCGGAGCGCCCAACAATCGCCGGTGGCTGGCGGCGCTCGTGACGGTCGGCGCCAACGCTGCGGCCCATTTGCTCTTCGGGTCGATGCCCGTCGAGCAACTGCCACTCGCCCTCGGCGTTCGCCTGCTCGCGGACTGGGGCGGCGCCGAACTGGTCATCCGTGTCCTCGGTGCCCGCCCTGCGTTGAATCGAAGTCAGCCGATGCTCGCGTTTGCGGCACTCGTCGCGCTGGTCGTCACGCCCATCGTCGCGACGGTCGGTGCTCTCGCGAGTGCGGTGACCGGCGGCCCGGCGTTTCCGGTGAGTTTTATCCAGTGGTACGTCCCCGAAGTCGTCATGACGCTCATGCTGGCACCGGCACTCTGGGCATCGGTGCAGTGGGTAGAGCACGGGCGACACCGGCCATGGCGAGCGGCCGCGAGGCGCGGACTCGAACGTGCCGTGGTGCTGGCAGTACTCGCCATCGCCGTCGGTCTGGTGACCCTGCAGCCGACGACGTCGGTAGTCTCTCTGCCAATCAGTATCGCGGCCGTCCCACTCATGATCGTCATCGCCTATCGCTATGGCGTCGGGACCACGGCGTGGGCAGGGATCGTGATGTTCGCCACGCTGCTCTTGGTCACCGCCGGCGGCGCGGGGCCCTTCGCGAACTCACGTGCCCCGGGGTTCACGCGCTATGTCGCAATCGAGCTCTACGCCGGTGTGCTCAGCATTTCTTTGGTGTTGATGGCCGCCGCTCTGAAGGATCTACGCGAGTCCTCCGATCGATTGCAGTCGTTCCTCAATACCACCGACAGTGCAATCGTCGCCGTGGACTCCGGCCGTCGCATTGTGGGATTCAGTCCGAATGCCGCGCGCATGTTCCTGAAGCTCGCCAACCACAGCCTCGCCCGCGGTCAGGACCCGCTCGGCCCGGTGCAGGGCACGCCCGACACCATGATACGGCGAACGAAGGCCTGGACCAGTGCACTCGCCGGGCAACCGGATAGTGCGACGCTTGAACCGGATCCGGCCACGCGCGTTGAAATGCGCTACGAGCCGATGCTCGGCGCTGACGGACAGATAGTCGGGGCAGTCGCCACCGCGATCGACCTCGTCCAGCAAGAGCGCGAGGAGCAGGCGAGTACGCGGGCGAGTCGCCTCGAGGCGATCGGGCGGTTGGCCGGTGGCGTCGCGCACGATGTCAATAATTTGATGACGATCGTACTCGGACAGACCTTCGTGTTGCGCTCCGGTGTCACAACCGGGAGCGAGGTGGCGGCGATCGAGGAAATCGAGGAGACCGTGGAACGCACCAAGCGGCTGAGTGCGCAGCTCCTCGCCTTCTCTCGAGCTCAATCCCTCGCACCAACCGTCGTCACGCTCGCGACACAGGTTGAC
Organism: Gemmatimonas sp.; assembly: GCF_031426495.1. Taxonomy (NCBI): domain Bacteria; kingdom Pseudomonadati; phylum Gemmatimonadota; class Gemmatimonadia; order Gemmatimonadales; family Gemmatimonadaceae; genus Gemmatimonas; species Gemmatimonas sp. Next base: position 18,413 of record NZ_JANPLK010000013.1, read on the forward strand.
GCGACCGTCTCACTCCTCCGTCGCGTGGTCGAAGAGCGCACGGTGATTCACGCCGAGCATCGCGGCCCCGATTGGCGCGTCTCGCTGGACATTGGCCAGTTCGAGCAGGTCCTGTTGAATCTCGCGGTCAATGCGCGGGATGCGATGCCCGACGGCGGTGAACTCAATATCGTGACCGATAGCGTTCGGATCGCGTCCAGCGACGCCGAGCGAACGCGACTGGCCCCCGGCGAGTACGCGACGCTGCAGATGTGCGACACAGGCCAAGGCATCGCACCGGAATTCTTGCGTGACATTTTTGAGCCGTTCGTCACGACCAAGGGCTCGAAAGGAACAGGACTCGGGCTAGCCACGGTCGACGCCATTATGCGAAAGGCGGGTGGCGATGTGACGGTTGAGAGTCGTCTGGGCATAGGCACCTGCTTCCGCCTCCGATTTCCGCGCTCACATGCTGCGGCCACCGTGCTGCCCCCGCGGCGGGGGGTCGTGCCGCCGGCCTCGAAGCCAGCCAAACTCATTGTCTGCGAGGATGAACCGGCCATTCGACGCATCGTCATTCGAACGCTCGAGTCCGCCGGCTATCTCGTGCACGAGGCGCCTACCGCCGACGACGCACTCGCCTGGCTCGACGGAGCCGGCGACGACAGCGAGCTGCTCGTCTCCGATATTGTGATGCCGGGTATGAGCGGCGTCCAACTGCTTCGCGCCGCACGCGCCAAGAAGCCGCAGTTGCGCGTGCTGCTGATGACCGGGTACTCGGATGGCGTGCTCGATTCCCTCGAGGATATCGAACGACCGGATGGCCTGCTGGCAAAGCCCTTTCGCGGTGAAGAACTCATCGCCAGCGTGCAACAGATCCTGGCGGGACCCAGGCCGGCGGCCTGACTTCTCACGCCGCGCGTTTATCTTGCACTGACGCCCGACGTCTGGCATACACCGTCGGCCACTTCGCGCGTGGAGACCCTGACGCTTCATCCAAGAGCATGTCGTGAAGGCTGAACCGAACACCAGTACGCGCATGACGAGCATGCACGCCACCGACCCTCGACCACATGTGGTCATCGTCGGTGGCGGTTTTGCAGGACTTACGGCCGCGCGTACACTGGCCGAAGCCGAGGTGCGGATCACGCTCGTCGACCGCACTAATCACCATCTGTTTCAGCCACTGTTGTATCAGGTGGCGACGGCGGTGCTCAACCCCGCCGACATCACCGTGCCGATTCGCTGGATGCTGCGTAATCAGCCGAATGCGACGGTGATCATGGCGGAGGTGGACCGCATCGATGTGCCGCAGCACACGCTGACGCTCGATGGCGGCAGCAGCACGGTGGGGTGGGACTACCTCATCGTGGCCAGCGGCGCGCGACACGCCTACTTTGGCCATCCGGAGTGGGAGAACAACGCACCGGGGCTCAAGAGCATCGAAGACGCGCTCGAGATGCGACGTCGCTTTTTGCTCAGCTTCGAAGCGGCCGAACGCGCCAGCGCCGAAGGTCAACGAGAGGCCCTGCTGACCTTCGTCATCGTCGGTGGCGGTCCGACCGGCGTGGAGCTGGCGGGCATGATCCCCGAGATCACGCGCAAAGCCATGAAGCACGACTTCCGTCGCATCGATCCGTCCACGGCCCGCGTGGTGCTGCTGGAGGCAGGCCCTCGCCTGTTGCCGCAGTTCCCCGAAACACTCAGCGCGCGCGCGGAACGTGACCTGCGCGACCTGGGCGTGGATGTGCGTACGAACACCGCCGTCACCAGCGTCGACGACGCCGGCGTGACCGTGGCGTCGGGCGAGCGCATCTTCGCGCACACCGTATTCTGGGGTGCCGGCAATCAGGCCTCACCGCTCGGCAAACAGCTCGGTGCTCCGCTCGATCGCGCCGGGCGCGTAGTGGTGTCCTCCGACCTCTCGGTACCCAACGACCCGCACGTCTTTGCCATCGGGGATATCGCGTCCGTGCTCACCGCTGCCGGCACACCGGTTCCGGCCGTGGCACCGGCCGCCAATCAGATGGGCGCCCACGCCGCACAGGCGATTCTGCACGACCTGCGCGGTACGCCGCGCAAGCCCTTCACGTATTTCAACAAGGGCGACCTCGCCACGATCGGCCGACATCGCGCCGTTGCTTCGATCGGAGCCGTGAAGCTGCAGGGCAACATCGCGTGGCTTGCCTGGCTCTTCATTCACATCCTGTATCTCGCCGGATTCCGCAATCGCATCACCGTGTTCGTGCAGTGGGCCTATCAGTACATCACGTATCAGCGCGGCGTGCGACTGATCACTGGCACCACGGCCCACCGCTTGCTCAAGACCAGCGGCGACCGCGAACTCGCACGGGCAGAGGCTCGCGAAGACGAGACGGCGTAGACGAGACGGCGTCAACGCGCCGCCCGTCGCACCGTATACCTATCATGCATCTGCGATCTCAGCGGTTCGCCACCGCCCTGTGTCTCGGTCTGACGGCGCACTCGCTGTCTGCCCAACCGGTGGCACCACTCGGGGGAGCGGGCGGCGGCGCGACGTCGTCGGGCACCGGAGCGTCCGTCATGACGCGCACGCCAGACGGACGCGTCTCGGTACGGGTCTCGCGGATCGCGGAGCGTATGACCCTCGACGGCACGCTCAGCGAAGCCGTATACGGCCGAGTCGCGCCCTTCACGGGCTTCGTGCAGCAGGAGCCGAACGAAGGCGCAGCGGCCACGGAGAAAACCGAAGCCTGGATCTTCTTCGACGACGAGAACCTCTACGTTGCCGCACGGCTCTACGAGAGCGAACCGTCACGCCGCGTGATGAGCGACATGCGACGTGATGCACAGAACATGTACAACAACGACCACCTCGCGGTCATTTTCGACACGTTCAATGATCATCGGAACGGCTTCGGCTTCTCCACGAACCGCATTGGCGGGCTGTTCGACTTTTCTGCGACCAACGAACAGCCCAGCTCCAACTGGAACGCACTCTGGACCTCGAAGGCACAGGACTTCGACGGCGGCTGGACCGTCGAAATCCGGATTCCGTTTCGCTCGATCCGTTTTGCTGACGGCGCAGCGACGTGGGGCGTGAACATGCGCCGCATGGTCCGCTGGAAGAACGAAACGTCGTTCTTGAGCGGCGTGCCGCGGGCGTGGGGGCGGCGGGCGTTGAACAAGGTGTCCGATGCGGCGGTGATGACGGGGATCGAGGCGCCGTCCGGTGGCCGGTATATCGACATCAAGCCCTACGCGCTGGGCTCGCTGCTGACCAACGCCACCGCCACGCCCGCAATACGCAACGCGCGCGATGGCAACATGGGCCTCGATGCGAAATGGGGGATCACGCCACAGGTCGTGGCAGATCTCACGTACAACACCGACTTTGCGCAGGTCGAAGACGACGAAGCGCAGGTCAACCTTACCCGTTTCTCATTGTTCTTCCCGGAGAAGCGTGAGTTCTTCCTCGAGGGGCAGGACGCGTTCGCCTTCGCCGGCGTTGGTGGCGGTGGTGGGGGGGGCGGCGGCGGTGGTGGCGGTGGCGGTGGCTTCGGCACACCCGGTGCCAGCCCCAACGACAACCTCGCGCCCACGTTGTTTTACAGTCGCCGGATCGGACTCACCAATAGCGGACCCGCGCCGATCATTGGCGGCGGGCGCGTTTTGGGCCGCTCCGGACCATGGCAAGTCGGCGCCCTCAGCATGCAGACCGACGATGTCCGAGCCGCCGGTGCGCCATCCACGAACTTTTCCGTGGTGCGTGTCAATCGGGACATCCTCAGTCGGAGCCGCCTCGGGCTGATCGCGACGCGTCGCGACCCGGCCGGGGCGATCAGCAGCAATCTGGCCGTCGGCGCCGACGCACAATTGAACCTTCGTACCGATCTCGCGATCACCGGTTTCGTCGCGCGCACCTCGCGAGACTCACTCCAGCGCGATCCGACGAGCTATCGCGCGCGCATCGACTGGAATGGGGATCGCTATGGCGCGAACGTCGAGCGGATGTCCGTGGGCGACGGCTTCGACCCACAGGTCGGGTTCCTACGTCGCACGGGCTTCCAGCGTTCGTATGCGCTCGCGCGATTCAGCCCGCGGCCGGCGCATGTGCCCCACGTGCGGAAATTCACGATGCAAGGCAGTGCCGATCACATCACCTCGATGACCGGGACACTCCAGTCGGAGGATTTTCGCTCCTATCTCGGCACCGAGTTCGCCAACGGCGACCTGCTCTCTGCTGAAGTGGCTCAGGTGTTCGAACAACTCGTCGTGCCGTTCGGCGTGGCCAAAGGCGTGACGGTGCCCGTCGGTGGCTACCGTTTCAATCAGGCAAAGGCGTCGTACACGCTGGGCCCGCAGCACCGCGTCAGTGGCGGAATCACGCTCACCTACGGCGGCTTTTATGGTGGCACGCTCACCGAAACCAGCTGGCGCGGTCGCATCGAGATTTCGCCGCAGTGGTACATCGAGCCCACGCTCTCGCGTAATCATGTGGATGGCCCGTACGGCAGCGGCGACGCGAATCTGCTGAGCACGCGCCTCACGTATACCGTGACGCCGCGCATGTTCATGGCCGCGCTCCTTCAGTATCAGTCGCGCAATTCGTCCATGTCCAGCAACCTGCGACTCCGCTGGGAATATCAGCCAGGCAGTGAATTCTTTCTGGTCTACAGCGACGGACGAACGACGATCGGACCCAACTATCCCGAACTCGAGAACCGCTCCGTCGTGGTGAAGCTCACCAAGCTGCTGCGTTGGTAGTCGACTCATACGAAAAAGGCCGGCCAGCGATCCCTCGCCGGCCGGCCTTTTTGCATCGTCGGTGACGACTAGCGCATCCGATCCCGACGCACCAACACCTTCTTGCCCTTGATCGTCGTGTTCCGCAGCGCCGTGATGATATCCTCGGCGATTTCCTCCGGGACCTCGACCGTGCTGTATCCATCGGCAATCTGGATCGCACCGATCACGCTGGCGTCGATACCCACTTCGTTCGCGATCGCGCCCACGAGATCGCCCGGACGCATCTTCAGCTTGCGACCGGCACCGACCCACAACCGTGCGACGCTCCATTCCGGCTTCGAACGCTTGGCGGCCTTGGCGCCGCGAGGTGCTTCCTCTTCGCCACTGCGGCTCGGACGACCACCTTCACGTGCACTGTCGCGTGCGCCATCACGACCACGGCTGCTGTCGCGCGACCCACGATCGTCAGAGCGCGGTTGTACGGCGGGGATGTCCGGCTCGTCGGTCTCGTCGTTCGCATCGAACAGCTTCACGGCCGCGGCGGCGATGTCCATCACGTCGAACTCACCGGCCAGCGACTCCACGATGCCGCGGAACTTGTCGAGGCCACCTTCCATGATGGTCTCGCGCAGCGTCGTGCGCACCAACTCCAACCGATGCGCGCGCAGATCGTCGACCGTCGGCACCTGCGCGATCTCGATCCGCTGACTCGTCATGCGTTCGATGTTGCGCAACAACCGATGTTCGCGCGGCTCGGCCAGCGTGATCGCGACCCCTTCACGACCGGCACGACCCGTGCGGCCGATGCGGTGCACATACGATTCGGCGTCGGCCGGCACATCGAAGTTCACCACGTGCGACACGTGCTTCACGTCGAGACCACGCGCCGCGACATCCGTCGCGATGAGCAGATCGGTCTTCTTCGTGCGGAACTTGGTCATCACGCGGTCGCGCTGATCCTGACTCAAACCACCGTGCAACGCGTCGGCGCGCAGACCACGCGCCATGAGCGTTTCACTGAGCTCGTCCACTTCGGTGCGCGTACGGCAGAACACAATGGCACTCGTGGGCTGCTCGATGTCGAGCACGCGCGCGAGGGCCGTCATCTTGTGGGCCCGCGGTACGATGTACGCGACCTGGCGCACTCGGGCCGCTTCGCCATCGGGTACGATTTCGCGATCGATCGTGACGAGCACCGGATCACGCAGCTGACGCTTGGCGATGCTGGCGATGCGCGGCGGCAACGTGGCCGAAAACAGCGCCGTCTGACGCGACTTCGGCGTGGCCTCGAGAATCGCCTCGAGATCTTCCGCGAAGCCCATGTCGAGCATCTCGTCGGCCTCGTCCAGCACGACGGTCTTGAGCGACGTCATTTGCAGCGTGTGACGACGGATATGATCGAGCGCCCGTCCCGGCGTCGCGATCACGACATCCACGCCGCGCTTGAGGGCGCGGACCTGCATCTCCATGGATGAGCCGCCGTACACGGCCAGCGCGCTCACACCCATCGGCTTGCCGTAGCGGTGCACGGCTTCCGCCACCTGCATGGCGAGTTCACGAGTGGGCACGAGGATCAGCGCCGACGTGCGCTCGGCGCCTTTGGCGCTCGTGTTCACGCGGCTCAGCAACGGCAGCGCGAACGCGGCGGTCTTGCCAGTACCGGTGGCCGCCTGGGCCAATACATCTCGTCCTTCCAGCAGTGGCGGAATCGCGGCACGCTGAACAGGCGTTGGTTCTTCGTAGCCTAGCGCAGCAAGCGCTGAGGCAATGCGGGGGTCGAGTCCGAGGGCCGCGAATCCGGTTTCGCTGACGTCGCGCTCGCTGTTCCGTGCGGCGACATCGCGCTCGTCCGGCTGTTTCATATGTCAAGTCTCCTGTTGAGAATCTTAATCTATCCTATTCTGGACCCCAGATGTGGTTTCGGCGGGTGAAATAGGTGAGATTGTCAGTCATCATGACCGATACATCACTTCCGTTTGAGGTCCGCCACTCCCCGATTCAGGGATTCGGGGGCTACGCGACCCGCCCGATTGCCGCCGGCACGCGCATAATCGAGTATGCCGGCGAGCGGCTGACCCCGGAAGCGGCGGAGGCGCGCTACCCCGACGTGATCGGCGAGCGGCACCATACCTATTTGTTCGCCATTGATGACGAAGCGGTGGTCGACGCGGCGGTAAACGGGAACGAGGCCCGGTTTCTCAACCACTCCTGCGCCCCGAATTGCGACGCCGTGATCGACGACGGCCGCATTTGGATCGACGCCATCCATGACATCGAGGTGGGTGAAGAGCTGGTCTACGATTACGCCTACATCCTCCCGGAGCGCCACACGCCAGCCGCCAAGAAGCGATTTCCGTGCTCCTGCGGCGCGATCACGTGTCGAGGAACGATCCTCGCGAAGAAGCGATAGTTTACGCCAGTCGGTAGTTCGAACCTCGCGTGGAGCCTTGGAGGCCGTATGCGTTCGTGGGTCGTGATGTCGGTGGTGGTGCTCGGGTCGGCTGTGGCCTGCGCTCGTGGCGCCAAGGAAGGCGCGGTTCAGGAAGCGCGCCCGATCGCCGCAGCGGAAGGCACGGCCCCTCGTCCGCAGGGCCCGCGTCGGGTGCCGCCCACGCCCATGAAGCTCGACACGCTGCGCCGTGAAGCGGTGGCCAAGCTGATGGCCACACTGGTGGGCCGTGAAAACGAGCCGGCCGGCACCGTCTTCAAGAACGTCAAGCTCCACAAGGAGATGCCGGCGAAGGAGTTCGTCACCATGATGGACGAACAGTTCGGACGGGGGCTGAGCGTGAATTGCACCAGCTGCCACATGGACAACGGCGACTACGCCAGCGATGCCCGGAAGGACAAGATCATCGCGATGCAGATGGTAAAAATGCAACGGGACATCGACCGGAAGTACATCGCGAAAGTGAAGGAACTCGACGATCCGCGTCCGAAGACGACCTGCGTGATGTGTCATCGCGGCGCCACCCATCTGACGACCGAGATGGACGTGCCCACCGCACCCGTGCCGCTCCGCAAGCGTTAGAAGCGCGCAGGGAAAGTCTCAGAGCGACAGCTCGACCGGCCGCGACATCACGCGGTCGGTCTGCAGATCGCTGCCGAGTCGGAATTCCTGCGTGCCGATATCGGCGAATCCCTGCTTCGTATAGAAGCGGATCGCCCGCGCATTCCGCTCCCACACGCCCAGCCACATCGTCGCGCCACCGGCCGTACGCGCCGCGTCAACGCACGCCGCCATCAATCGCGGCGCGATGCCCTGACCGTGCCATGCGTGGTCCACGTAAAAGCGTTGTAGCTCCACGGACTGCTCGCCGGCGTTGGTCCGGGACGCGATCGGATCCGGTGCAGCGAGGCGCAGCAGCGCGTAGCCCGCGAACACGCCAGCCATATCAGCGACCAGACAGACGCACGTGGCATCGGCAATCTCCGCCGCCTGTTTCTCCGGCGTAAACGCATCGCTCAGATACGCGTGCATGTCCATCGGGTCATTGTCGGGCGCAAAGGTGTCATGGAAGACACGCGCCGCAAATTGGGACAACGCTTCGGCGTCGGTCGCCGTTGCTGTTCGGATCGTGAGCTCACCCGCGGGGCGGTCGTCAGCGGTTGTGTTCGTCATGCCGTACGATAGTCAATTTCGGGTCACTGGTGGGACGGATCGAGCACCGGCCACAGCTTCTGGAGTGAGGTCTTTGGTCCTGCACATCGCGTGATGGGGATGCGTCGCTCCTCCTCTACGCCCAAAGGCGTTCCGATGAAGCGCAGTTCATCGCAATGCGTCATGAATGGCTCAAGCTCGGCCTTCGACACGCCAAGGGCGAGCACCACGCGACCGGGCTTTCCACCGGGTCCGAAGAACCAGTAACTGCCCGCCGCACTCACCACCTTCGGTAGTCCATACCGCGGTCCGTAGAAGTCGATAGCACCCGCCCGACCGTAACTGCCCGCGAGCAGCACCGCATCGGCCCGATCCTGCTCGGGCATCGCGCGCCACTCGTGCGACAGCGCGACGACCATGGCGTGCCAGCCGAGCATATCGGCGAAGTCCTGCGGGAGTTCCAGCGTCGTGCCGTAGTTCGTCCTTGTCGACCCGCTCACACCGAGCGCTGCGATGTACCGCGCCGTGCGCTCGGGGCTCAAGATCGGCAGCGCAATCGGCAACGCGACCGGCCAGAGCAGCAGCATGATCGCACCGATCGAGAAGGCGATCCGTTTTCGCCACACCGTCTGTGATCCGGCCAGCCGTTCGGGCAGTGCCACCGCGATCGCCAGTGCTCCAGCCGCGAACAGCATCGGATACACGGGCGCACCGTAGTACGCCTTGCCGCGATTCAACGACAGCAGGATCCAACTGGTGATGACGGCGATACCCACCGCCCGCAACGGTGCGGCCGCGCGCGTCGAGAGCAACCATACCAGTCCCGCGAGCGCCAACAGCATGGCCGGCCCGACCAGCCCTGGCTGCTCGGCGAAGAACGCCAGTGGTGAGCGCACACCAAGTTGTTCCGCTTGCAGATCCCGCATCTGCCAGCGAATCGGAAACGCGAGGAGCCACTGCCCCACCAGCGACGGACTGCCGATCACGACTGCCAACAGCAGCGCCAGCCACGGCCATCGGGTCAACAGGTCGCGACGTGTCGGCGTGAACAAGGTACCGGCGACGATGCCCACGCCGATGAAGGCGATGCTGAACTTGGTGAGCAAGCCGAGGCCCAGCGCCGCGCCGATCGCGATCCACCATCGCACATCGCGCGTGTACGCGCGCATGAGTACCGCCAGCAGAGCCGCTGTCCACCACAGCTGATCAAACACGACGGGCTGAAAGAGATTGCCCGGACGCAGGAACACCGGCGACGTGATCACCGCGATCATCGCCAACCACGGCACCCAGGAAAATGCGCGTGCTCGTTCGCGTTCGAGGCCGCGATCTGCCGCACCCACGAGCGCGACCATGACGGACGACGCCACCCCCGTCAACAGCACGATCAGCGCGCTCGCCACTGCCGGCGCCAAGCGAATCGCCGTGAGCGAGTCCCCAAGCAGGGCCCGCGATACACGCGCTACGATGGCGATGAATGGTGGAAAGTCCATCCGCCACAGCCGTAGGTGCTCACCCATCGCTAGATACAGAAATTCGTCGCGATGAAATTCGAACGGAGTGATCACGTCCACGACGACGTGACCAAGCAACACGGCTACAGCGAGCCCAACCATACCTCGTGACACTACCGGCGTAACGCCAACGCTCATGTGCTTCTCTTCATGTTCTGAGATAAACTGCCACGGAGTGCCGCCCAAGTGACACATCTTGCGTCGCGCAGATCACCGTTGGGCCGTATCTTGTCGTGAATTACGCAGAGTTGTGCCGATAGTGTCGATGAATCGGTAACGCCGTATCCTCTCGTTTCAACAGTGGCTGACATTCTCGAAACACTCCAGAGTCATCTGGATGGCTTATATCGGGTAGAGCGGGAACTCGGGCGCGGTGGCATGGCGACCGTGTACCTTGCGCACGACCTGCGCGAGGATCGCGAGGTCGCGATCAAGGTGCTCAACCCCGACCTTTCCGCGACGATCGGTGCCGATCGCTTTGAACGCGAAATCAAGATCGCGTCACGGCTGCAGCATCCGCACATTCTGGGCTGTTACGAGTCGGGAAACGCCAACGGCCTCTTGTACTACGTGATGCCGTTCGTGAAGGGCGAATCGGTGCGTGATCGATTGAGTCGCGAAGGGCAGCTGCCAGTCGCCGAAGCGGTGCGCATCATCCGGGAGGTCGCGGATGCCCTCGGCTATGCGCACGCGCAGGAAGTCGTGCATCGCGACGTGAAGCCAGAAAATATTCTGCTGCTCGAGAGCGGACACGCGTTGGTGGCCGATTTCGGCATCGCGCGCGCGGCCACTGAAGGAGATGCACAGAAGTTGACGCAGACGGGCATGGCCGTGGGCACACCGGTTTACATGAGCCCGGAGCAGTCAACAGGCGAGAAAGTCGGGCCGGCCGCCGACATCTATAGTTTAGGCTGCGTGCTGTACGAAATGCTCTCGGGCGATCCGCCGTTCACCGGCCGAAACGCCATGGCGATCATGGCCAGGCACGCGATGGATACCGTGCCGAGCATCCGGATCGTGCGACAGGCGGTGCCGGACGAAGTCGAAGAAGCGATCTATGCGGCAATGGAGAAGTCGCCCGCCGACCGGCCGCGCACCGCGACGGAGTTTGCCGCGATTCTCGGCACGCCCATGGGCGAGACCGCGATGCGTCGGGTGGATCGCTTCACCACGATGCGTCGTATTCCGACGCCGCCGCCCGAGCCGCCGAAAACACCGTGGTTCAAGCAACCTGCGCTAGTCGGTGGTCTGCTCCTCGCGGTGCTCGCGGGCGGCGGCGCATTTTGGAAGTTTGGCGGTAGCGGATCCGTTGCGCTCAAAAAGGACGGACTCGCCGCCGATCGCATTGCCGTGCTCTACTTCGATGATGTGTCAAGCCAGCACGAGTTAGGTTATCTCGCCGACGGTCTCACGGAATCGCTGATTGCTTCACTCACGGGCGTGACGGGCGTCAACGTCGTATCGCGTGGAGGCGTGGAAACGTTTCGCGGCTCGACATCACCGAATGATAGCATCGCCAAAGTGCTCGATGTCGCGACGCTGGTACGCGGTGATGTTTCGAAGGACGGCGACAAGCTGCTGGTGAATATCCGTCTCGTTGACGGCGCCGGCGATTTCGTGCGAAAGAGTGCGAAGATCACGGGCAGTGCGTCGAACGCGCTTGCGCTGCGCGACTCACTGGCCTCGCGGGTCACGATCCTCATTCGCGAAGAGTTGGGTCGGCAGGTGAAGGTGCGCGAACAGCGCGACGCCACCAGCAACGCCGACGCCTGGGAGCTCGTGCAACGCGCCGAAGTGGAGCGGCGTGCGGGTGAAGCGGCGCTCAAGAGCGGCGATGCGGCAGGCTTGGCGCGCGCGTTCGGCACCGCGGACTCGTTGCTGGTGCTGGCCGAGGGCATGGATGCCAAGTGGGGCGAGCCGTCGGTGCTTCGCGCGAATCTGGCGTACCGTCGTTCCCGGATCCTGCAGGGCGATCCACCAGCCGCGCGCACATGGATCGATTCGGGACTCGTGTTCGCCGAGCGCGCGCTGCAGCGCACGCCCAGCAACCCCGATGCACTCGAGGTGCGCGGTAACCTGCGCTACTTCACGGTGCTGGTCGGGCTAGAGCCCGACCAGAAGAAGGCGCTCGAAATGGTGGACTCGGCACAGGCCGATCTCGAAACCGCCACGCAGGCCAATCCCCTGCAGGCTGGCGCGTTCGCCACCTTGTCGCACCTATACTACCGCACCAAGACGAACGTCGACGTGAACATGGCGGCCAAGCGCGCCCTTGAGGCCGACGCGTTTCTGTCGAACGCCGACGTCGTGCTGAGCCGCCTGTTCGCGTCGTCGTACGATCTGAACAATATCGATCCGGACGCGATCGCGTGGTGCGAGCAGACGAGGCGCCGCTTCCCCACATCGGCCAACGCGGCGCGATGCCAACTGCAGCTGCTCACCACGCGCTCACGGCCCGCCGACGCGGCGGCCGCGGTGAAGGCGTGGGCCTTGGCCGACTCCGTGGTCCTGCGTTCGCCGAAGCCGCAGCAAACGGTGCAGCGCCTGGCGAGCGATCTGCTGGTCGCGGCCGTGCTCGCCCGCGCCGGCATGGCCGACAGCGCGCGCAAGGTCGTGCAACGTTCTCAGGGCGACGCCGAAGTTGATCCCAAGCGTGACCTCATGCTACGCGCCGCGTTCGTACACACGATCCTCGCCGATACTTCGGCGGCGGTGAGTGCGCTCAACGTGTATTTCTCGCGTAACGATGAGCGCCGTGCCGCCTACGCGAACGATCCCGGCTGGTGGTTCAAACCGATCGCGCAGTCGCGGGCGTATCAGAAGCTCGTGGGTGCTGCGCCGTAAGACCGGCGAGCTCATCTATGTAGATGGTGCGTGCGTGCTACGTGCTTCCTCACGAGAGCTCTACCGTTGCGAATTTGTGACACAATGTTCATTTGCGTTGACCGGTGGTAACGCGCAGTCTTGTCCGATGATGTGTGCCGTGTCACGTTGCCGATACGCGAGCGCGTATCCGTTGCGTGACATCGCATCGTGCCTCGGAGGGCTAAGTTCATGCGCAGAATTCTTGTAGCTTTTAGTACTTATGCCGTCGTTTTGCTGGCCGCGTGTTCGGACCGCGGCACTACCGCCCCTGACATACAGGAAACGCCGCGGTTCAACCTCGATCCGAATGCAATTCCCTGCACGGATATCTCGCCCAGCGAAATCACGGGCTTGATCGAAGCGGTATTTGGTGCGGGTTCACCCGATGCCAACGCCGCGCTGGGCAAGTGGAGCAACATCCAGAAGCAGAAGGCCGCAGGTAATCTGGCGCTCGTCGTCTCAAAGACCTGGGACCTGATCGACTTCATCATCACGAAGCAGAAGCAGAACAAGCTACCGGTCAACGCGAACTCGGAGCGTCTGGGCCGCGCGCTCTTCTGCTTTGCCGGCATCAATGCGACGCTGCCGCAATCGACCAACGCGTGGGTCGTGTATCCCACCGACCTCACGCGCACGCTGGTGACTGATGACGGTCACGCCGGCATCCGACTCTCGGGCGCGAATGTCGACGCGACCTCGCTGATCTCAATCGTGCCCTCGGCGGACACGCTGAACACGAATCTGGACAAGTATCCCGTCGTGTATGAGTTCAGCAAGTATCCGTCGAACACCTTTTCGTCTGAGATCATCGCGGCGGTGTGCGGTTCCATCGACGTAAACACGCCCGATCCGGTGCTCGATCGCCTCGTGCTCGGCCACAATATCGGTGGCACTGGGTTCGAGTTATTGAACGAAGTGCCGATCGATTTTCTTAGTTGCGGCGACCTCGTGGTCAGCAACGCGCCAACATCGCTCGGTGATCGCTTGCTCGCGATGCTGTTGCCGAAGATGTTGTACGCCCTCGGACCGGGTGCCAGCGGCATCGGTGGTACGCTGCTCGAGTTCAGCCCGATCGGTCCGGTCGATCCGCGCATCAACGTGACGCCAAACGTCGCCGGTACGAGCGCGCCGATCGGCTCGCTCGTCATCCCGTCGCCGGCGCTCACGCTCAGCACGCCGAATGGCAAGTTGCTGTCGAACATTCCGGTGCACTTCGCGATCACGAGCGGCGGCGGCAGTATCACTCCGGCCGCGACGTCATCCAACAGCGTCGGCGTAGCCTCGAGCTCCGACTGGCGTCTCGGCACGATCACGGGCAACAACAGCGCCACCGCCACGCCGACCACCGGCGGTGATGCGGTCAACGGCGTGGTCTTCGTACCCGCGGCGAGCACGTTCACGGCCACCGCAACGGGTCCGACCGGCGTGGAAATCAGTGGTGGGCCAGTTGCCGGTACCACCTACACCGCAGGCTCCGCACTCCCGTCGGCGACGGTACGTGTGATCGGTGAGAACAACCGCACGGTGGAGGGCTACAGCGGCGCGATCGTGGCCAGTGTCCTGCAGGGTGGACCGTTGTTCGGCACCATGAGCATAGCGACCGTGGCCGGCGTCGCGACCTTCAGCAATCTGTCGATTCAGAAAGCCGGTACGACGCAGCAGCTTCGCTTCACCGCCGGCACCCTGTTCGCCGACACCGGCGTCTTCGGTATCGGCTCCGCCTCAGCGGCGTCGCTTACGATCAATGCGGGCAACAACCAGTCCGCCCTCGTCGGCACGGTGCTTGGCGCTGCGACGGGCACTGTCGCGCCATCGGTGATCGTGAAGGATACGTATGGCAACGTCGTAGTCGGGCAGACCGTGTACTTCTCTCCCAGCAACAACTCGGCGACGGTGACCCCGCTGGTGAATCCCACCAACAGCGCTGGTCTTGGTTCGGCCACCTGGCAGCTGCAGTCGGGCACGAACGAGATGCTGGCCAGCCTCGATGCCACACCCACGGAAAACGAATCACGCTTCAAGATCTTCACGGCAACCGGCACGACGACCAGCACGCCGATCGTGTCGTGCGCCGTGGGCAATCAGAAGGATCCGATCAGTCAGTACGTGGTGCGCGTCGATGGATCGAACAAGGCAGTGACCAACGCCAAGTTCTATTTCTCGATCACCGGCAGCGCCAACGCGCTCACCCCGTACAGCCTGCGCGTCGACGCGCGTGTGTACGACCGATTGGGAGTCCAGCAAGGGGCCGTGAAGAGCTCGCAGGTGTCGCAGGTCTTCCTTCGCGGAAACAACTCGGAGCAGAAGGAAGCGAATTTCTTCTTCAGCAGCCCCGTGACCTCGGGCAACGGCTCTAAGATCGTGTTCACGATCGTCCCCACCCAAGCCGTCTCCGGCACAATCAACTTCAACACCGGCACTTGCTCACCCGGCAATACGAAGTGCACGGTGACGAATGAGTGCAGAGCGGTGAACGAAACCCCGATCGCCACCCCCCTCGGCGCAGTCTATCGCCTCAGCCCAGCCGTGAAGTTGCAAGGCTACTAACTACACGAAACGACAAAGCGGAGGGGCGCACGCGCCCCTCCGCTTTGTCGTTTCAGCGCCCCTAATTCCTAGCGCCGTTAACTCCTAGCGCCGTTCAGCAGTCACCACCACCGCGACCGTGCGTATCCCATTGTTCCCGTATCCCAGTCGATTCCACGGAATCCGTTCCGGCTGTGTATTCCCCGCCATATCCGTCGCGCGACTGCGGATCGTCGCGGCGCCCGCGCCCGGTAGCACGAGCTCCGCTTCGAACGGCGTCCACGCGTAGGCCGACACTGGCGTGCCCAACGCCGCCTCGATCCAGATCGGCGCATCATTCACCGCCAGCTCCACCCGCGCGATCGGGCCGGCACCGGACCACGCCCACCCTTGCACGAGCACGGCACGACCGCACGATCCGCCGTCGATCGGCGACGTGATCATCGACTTCACGCGTGCCCGGCGCACCGGTTCCACCGCGCCGTCCACCTCGTACACGTAGCGTTGCTGCTGGAAGTAGCCCGTGAACGGCGTGGTGATCGCCTCGAGGCGAGCGAGCCACTTCACGCTGGCCATGCCGTACCATCCCGGCACAATCAACCGCACGGGTGCGCCGTGGTCATACGACAGCGGCTCGCCCGCCATGTGCGTGGCTACGAGCGTGTCCGGATGCATCGCGTCGGCGATCGGCAGCGACCGGGCGAAGCGCACCTCGCCATCGGCATCGTCACGGGGCCCGGCATCGGCGCCGTGCCCGAGGATCTCGACCACATCCAGCTCGAGGCCGGCGCGCTCCAGCAGCGTGCGCAACGAGACACCCGACCACGTGGTCGTGCTCACGGCGCCAAAACGCCACGGCTCACCAGTCGGTACCGGGTCCATCCCAAGACGGCCGTTCCCGGCGCATTCCATCGTGACCGTGACATGCCGTTGCGGGAGCGCGGCCAGCTCGGCCAACGACACCACGAACGGCGATCGCACCGCGCCACCGACCTCGATCACATGCGTCGCGTCGAGGGGCGGCAGCGCGAAGTTGCTGCGCACGTACACACTCGGTGCCGGTGTGATCGGCGCCGTGAGCAACCGTACCGGCGTTTCGGCACACAACGGTTCGGCGCGCACGACATCGAGCGCGGCCTCGTCATGCACGGCGGGGCTTGGTGATTCGATCGAAGCGGACGTGATGGCCGTATCCTAACGCAAACGGGGAGGGACGTCGGGGCGGGTAAAGGCGTTTAACGGCAGCGAATCCCATGGGGCGGCACTTTGCGCCTTGGCAAAGCCCAGCGAATCGAGGCGCTGCATGAAGCGACGCTCGAACAGCGCGCTTGCGCCAGGAAACACCGACTCCGCGCTGGGAATCGCGGCCACCTTCACTTGCATACGCACACCCGGCACGCCAGCGCTGACGGCGCGGGCGAGATTGTCGAGCGCGGTGAGTGTGGCCGGCTGATGTGCGTAGAAGAGTAAGGAGGTGGAACGACTGCTGATCGAGCGTCGCGACGACGGCTTGATGACCTTTGGCTCACCGTGTGTCCACAGGTTCATGATCACCCACACGCGCACGGAGACATCCGTGAGGCCGCGGGCCTGCAGGCGCTGTCCCAGGCGCGTGTAGTCGTCGAAGGCGAGCAGCGGGAGGATGTTCTCGATCACGCCGCCGTCGGACTGCAGGTGGCCATCGATCATCACCGGCGGAAAGATGCCGGGAATCGCCGTCGCGCCCTTCAGCAGCTGCTGCGTGCGTTCCACCGATTCGCGGCTGCTTCCGAGCTCTTCGCCCATCGACCAGGCGCGACCGATGCCGAGATCGAAGTCGGTGGTCCCGAACACCAGCTGTTGATCGTTCGCGAAGGCCGCGCGCAGTTCGTCGCGCAGCGGGCCGTCGAACGTCTGCGCGATGGTTCGGTCGAAGCGTTTGGTATTCACCAGACCGCCCGTGGGGCGAATCCAGAACCACCAATCGAGTGACGGCGCAAAGCTCTCGGCCGCGCGGGAGTAGAGCGAGGTAATCGTATCGATCGCACTGCGCGTGCCCAGCAGGGCGTATGGTGCCTGGAGCGCGCCCGTGCTGATCCCTGTCACGAGATCGAAGCGGGGCATGGAATCAGCGGAGCGCTGCAGCCACCCGCGCAGGAAGCCCGCGCCGAACGCGCCGTTCTGACCGCCGCCGGAGAGCATCAGCACATCCACCGTGCGATCACCACGCTTCACGGCGCGGCGTACCAACCGTTCGATCACGGTGTCGCGCAGTGCCCGATGTTCGGCGTTGATGGTGATCGCGTCGCGCTGAATCGCGTCGACGGTGGTCGGCGGACGCTTAAGGGACGCGCAGCCGGAGACCAGCGGAATGGCGGACGCCAACACCCCAAGCATCCATCCACGAAGTGTCGCGGAAATCGTCAGTCGCATGGTCGGGAATGTAGCCCCGGGACCGCGGTTATCGCGCCAGCAGATCACAAAAAGCGAACCGTTCGTCCCGAAGCACGACGGGGCCCACATCGCACGCAATGGGCTGCGCGAAGATCGGACCGTCGGACACGAACGTGTGAAACTCGCCGCGCTCGCCGCAGGGATCGACCGCCGGTGGCAGGTCGGCCAGCAGGGCGTCGTCGTAGCGGCGTCCGGCGAAGGACGCATCGAGCTGCTGCGTGTCGACACAGACCAGATGTGCGACGAAGCCGTCGCCGACGAAGCGTTCGGCCAACGCCGCGGTAGGCGTGCCCCAAAGCGGAAATCGGGGCGTGAAGCCGCTGCCGACCAACGCCTGTTCCCGATACGCGCGCACGTCCTGCAGGAACAGATCACCGAATGCGATCTCGGTCGCCGCCGGAAACCGCTCCCGGATCGTGGCCAATCCCTGCTGGAACGCGGCCTCGTAGTCGGCATTGCTGCATGCGGGCTGCAACCTGATCTCCACCAGCGGCAGTCCCAACGAGGCCGCTTGTGCCTCGAGCAGGACCCGTCGCACGCCGTGAATACTGACGCGCTCGTATGCGGCCGTGACACTGGTCAGTAACGCCACCACCTCTACCGTGGGATCGGCCCGCAGCATCTGCAGAGCGAGGCTGCTGTCCTTCCCACCGCTCCAACTCAACACGATCGACTCCAGCATTCGGCTCCCGACTCATGCGTGAACGCGCCTGAACCCCCGGCGATCCGAGGTTGGGCACTCATTGTGCGTAGGACACAGGAAACTCCTTCACCAGTCCCCATGGGCCTTGTCCAGCGACACGTCAAATTGACAATCTTCGTCACGGTGCTGCTGACCGTTCTGGCTACCCTCGTCGTGCTGAATCTCACGTCGAGCGAGAAAAAGATGAAGCGCCGAATCGAGCCGCAGTACGGCACCGGTGACGCGCAGTTCCGCCGGGCCATGGGGAGCCTGCTGGGCCCCGCGCTCGTCGATGGCAATCACGTGGTGCCGCTGGTCAATGGCGAACAGATCTTCCCCGCCATGCTCGAGGCGATCCGCACGGCCAAGCATACGATCACGTTCGAGACGTTTATCTACTGGTCAGGGGATATCGGACGTCAGTTTGCTGACGCGCTGGCCGAACGGGCCGCGAATGGGGTGAAGGTGCACGTATTGCTCGACTGGGTCGGCAGTACCAAAATGGAGCCAGAGCTTCTTGAGCGGCTGAACAGTACGGGCGTCATGGTGAAGCGCTACCATCCGCCACGGTGGTATACGTTGGCGCGCATGAACAACCGCACGCACCGCAAGCTGCTAGTGGTCGATGGACAGATCGGCTTTACGGGCGGCGTTGGCATCGCCGACCCGTGGCAAGGGCAAGCGCAGGACGCCGAGCACTGGCGCGACTCGCACTACAGAGTGACCGGTCCCGTGGTCGCGCAGATGCAGGCGGCGTTCACCGACAACTGGATGAAAACGACGGGAGACGTACTCCATGGCGAGCACTATTTTCCGAAGCTCGAGCCTGTAGGCGATGTCACGGCGCAAATGTTTCGCAGTGACCCGGGTGAGGGAAGCGAAAGCGTGCGGCTCATGTATCTGCTCTCGATCGCGAGTGCCCAGAAAAGCGTGCGGATTGCGGCCGCGTACTTCGTGCCCGACGATCTCTCCATCGAAACGATTGTCGCGGCGCGTCGGCGGGGCGTGCACATCGAGATCGTCGTGCCGGGCCCCCATGTCGACACCGAAATGACGCGACGGGCTTCACGCGCACGGTGGGGTAGCATGCTCGAAGCAGGCGTGATCATCTACGAGTTCATGCCGACCATGTACCACTGCAAGATCATGATTGTCGACAGTGTGTGGACGTCGGTAGGCTCCACCAACTTCGACAATCGGTCGTTCCGTCTGAACGACGAAGCGAATCTGAACGTCTATGACCGGGAGTTCGCCGCGACGCAGATCGCCGATTTTGAGGCGGACCGCGCGCGCTCCCGGCGTATCACGCTCGAGGAATGGAGAACCCGTCCGTGGTATGAGAAGTTGGTCGAGCACGCGGCGGCGCTGTTCCGCTCGCAACTGTGAACCGGTACGACCCGGCTGCCGTCAGACGCCACGGACGGAGAGTTTTTCCACCGTACCACTCAAAGTCGTGCCCGCCACGTTCACGAAAATCGTGCCATCCGTGACCGACAGCTCGAGCTTCATGCGACGGTCGAGCTTCTCGGCGACGGCGTCGATGAGCTCGCGATCGAGCGCGTACAGCTCGATTTGCTCGGCACGATGGATCTTCTCCCCTTCCCACTGCCGCCAGAGCTGCGCCGGATCGCGATGCGTGTACACCGCCACCCGCGGGGCGGCCTTGCTGGCCTTATGCAGGCGCGCCGCGTCGGGCGCCCCAAGCTCGATCCACACCTTCAGGCTGCCAGTCAGGTCTCGCACACTGAGCGGCGGCTCATCGGGGTCGGAAATGCCGCGGGAGAATGCGATGCCCTCCGTGTATTCGAGGCAGTAGGCGAGGAGCCGGGCCACGAAGTATTCCGGCGATTCTGACGGGTGCATGGCCATCCGGAATTCGAGTGACTCGTACACGCCACGATCGACATTGGCGAGCGCGATCTCGAAAGCGTACATGGTCGATGTCAACGCCATTGGTCGAGCTCGTTTGCACGAATGAGGTCACCCACTACAACCTTCCTGTGTTCGAAATGATAGACAGTGAACCGTTCTCGCATCGGGACCGCACAATGGATCTTCTGACGTGGCTGTTCGTGGGACTTGGCGCCGGCGTGCTGGCGTCGCTGATCGTCGGTGGCGTGGGTCTGTTCGGCGACATGATCGTCGGCATCCTCGGCGCATTCGCGAGTGGTCTGCTGTTTCGAGAACTCGAGATTGCACCACCGTTTCCCGGCGTCCCGGGTGTGATTTTCACCGCCGGCATCGGCGCGGTCGTGCTGCTCGCGCTGCTGCATCTCGTGGCGGGACGACGAAGCCCCACCATGTAACACGAGAGCGCACGCGACACCGACGTCGCGTGCGCTCTCGTTGTTCACATCCGCTGAATCAGTCGCGGCAGTGCGTCAGCCATCCGTGCGTGTCGGGTACACGACCATGCACGATATCGAGATACTGCGTCTGCATCAGCGTGCTCACCGGTCCCGGCTTGCCGGCGCCGATCGTGATCTTGTCGATGCTGCGTACCGGCGTGATCTCCGCCGCCGTGCCGGTGAAGAACACTTCGTCGGCCATGTACAGCATCTCGCGCGGGATATGCGCTTCGCGCACCGGAATCCCCGCCTCGCGCGCCAGCGTCATGATCGTGTCACGCGTGATGCCGCCCAAAATCGTCCCGTCGAGCGGCGTGGTCACGATGGTACCGCCCGACACCAAAAACACGTTCTGCCCCGAGCCTTCGCTCACCATGCCGCTCGGGCTCAGCGCGATGCCTTCGGCGTAGCCGTTGGCCAACGCTTCCATCTTGATGAGCTGACCGCTCAGGTAGTTGCCGGCGATCTTCGCCATCGCGGGAATCGTGTTCGGCTCCACGCGATGCCACGACGAGATGCAGGCGTCCACACCGTTCTCGAGCGCGCCGGCGCCCAAGTACGTGCCCCACGGCCAGCAGGGCAGATACACCTCGATCGGCGCGCCGATCGGCACCATGCCCGCTGTACCGTAGCCACGCACCACCATCGGGCGGAGATAGCACGACTCGACACCGTTCCGCACGATCAGCTCACGCGACGCCTCAACTAATTGATCGATCGTGTAGGGCACATCCATGCGATAGATCTTGCACGACATCAACAGCCGCGTGAGATGCTCGCGCAGTCGAAAAATGGCCGGACCACGCGGCGTGCTGTACGCACGCACGCCCTCGAACGCGCTCGAGCCGAACTGCACGGAATGGCTCAGTACATGGATCGTGGCATCCGCCCACGGGATGAACGCACCATCGCGCCAGATCCACTGGGTCTCGGCAATTTGGCTCATGTCGGAACGCTGCGGTAAGGAGAAAGGGGAGGGCTACAGCAGCGAACGCACTGCGCCGCCATCCACCAACACGGCCTGCCCGGTCATGAACCCGGCACGCGCGGAACAGAGGAAAGCTATCACCGCAGCCAACTCATCGGGACGCCCGAGGCGGCCGACCGGTGTTTCCGCCGTCCACGCATCGAACACCGACTCGCGGCTCTGACCGGTGCGCGTGGACGTGGCACTGGCGAGCGCATCGAGTCGCTCGGTGGCGGTGAAGCCCGGAAGCACCGAGTTCACCGTGACGCCATCGCCCGCTACTTCATCGGCCAACGTGCGCAGGTATCCGGTCACGGCGGCGCGCAGACTGTTGCTGAGCACCAGCGATCCCTGCGGACGCTTCACGGCGAGTGACGTGATCGACACTACCCGTCCCCACTTCCGCTCGCGCATGCCCGGGACGAACGCCCGCGTGAGTTCGACCACGCTGCGCAATAGTAGTTCACTGGCGCCGGTCCACGCCTCCCACGAGTGCGACATCGCCGCGCCCGTTGGCGGACCGCCGGTGTTGGCCACCAGAATGTCGACACGCCCATGCGCCGCCATCGTCTGCGCGATCACGTCGGCCATGCCGGCCTCGGTGGACAGATCGGCCACGATCGCCGTGACCGATGCGCCAAGCGCTTCGAGCTTCGCCTTCGCACGGCCAACCGACGCGGCATCGCGCGAACAGATCACCAGCGTGCAGCCTTCGCGCGCGAATTCTTCCGCCGTCGCGAACGCGATACCGCGACTCGCGCCGCACACCAGCGCGATTTTTCCCGCGATGCCGAGGTCCATCAGCGTGTCCCGCGAAGGTAATCGTCGGTTTTGTCGATCCAATCCTGCCGCGGCGGATTGAAGATGTCGACGTCGAGTGTGTCTTCGAGTGCCTCGGCGCGATGCCGCACGTTGCTCGGGATCACCAGCACATCACCGGCGCCGACATCGGTGTACACATCGCCCGGTGCATCGGCGTGTTCGCCGAGCCAGAAGCGGAGCGTTCCCGAGAGCACGTAGGTGAACTGCTCGTTGATGTGATCGTGCGCCGGCACGATGGCACCCTTCTTCAGGTACACGTGCGCGAGCATCATCTTCTCGCTATAAATCAAACGGCGACCGATGAGCGGCATGAGCTCTTCGATGGGAAGATCATCCCAGTTCTGTTTGCGAACGCCCTGCGGTAGCTGGTCAGACATAAGATGGTCGGTAGAAAGTTGGAGAATGTTCGCGGGCGTCACGAGCAGTGACGCGTTGCGCGCCTCGGCCAGTCGATTCTCTTTGCGCAGGTCCCACAGCGCGTACAGACAGCACAGAATCCCGAACCCGAACACGAACATCGCGTCGAACAGGAACATCGGGTTGAGAAACTTCTCCACGGTGGATCAGCGATTGGCCGCGTACACAGCCTGCTGCGCGAAACGCGGCTCCTGAATCTCGCGCACCAACGCGTTGGCCAGTGAGGCGCGGGAAATGCTGCTGCGCATCCCGACCGAGAGCTCGGGGCCCATCTCCACCGCGTCAGTGGCCGGGTCGTCGGTAAGACGCGGCGGCTTGATCAGCGTCCAGCCGGCCAGCGTGCTGTTCCGCACGAGGCGTTCCTGCTCGTTGCGATCTTCTACCATGCCGTCGTGCGCCGACCGTTGTACGATTTTGCGCATGAAGCGCATGAACAGCGAGACATTGGACGGCATGCCTCCGGTCATTGCGCCGGTGACCACCAGCAGTCGCTGCTGCGACTGGGTGTGCATGACCGCGATGATGTTCTTGGTGGCCGCGGCGCAGAACGGAATGCGCGCGTCGTTGTGCGGACCGAACAGTACGACGGCGGCCTCGGCGCCTCGCAACACTTCGCGCACGGCCGTCGGATCATTGAGCGATCCCACTACCACGGTAGACGACGTCGGCACCTGCTCCGAGGGCTTGGACCGATAATGCAGCCGCAACGAAATCCCGGCGTTGGTCGCGCTGGCAATAAACGCGTGACCCGTCCGCCCGGAGGCGCCGAAAACGGAAACGATCATGAAGTCCTCTGACGGATTGCGGCAGGCGCCATCGGGCGCGCCGCTCGCACGGAGTCGGCGAGTCGGCGAGCCGACTGCCACATTCGGCAGTATCTTCGGGGGGTGTTACCATCGGCAGGTCTGTGTGCGTAGCGCATGCATCAACATGCATCCGGAACGGCCGATGCGGGAGCATCCGTACCCTCGTCGTGCACCAATTTTCACTTCATGAACCGAGCCGTATGACCGCCACCCAACCGTTCGTCCCGTCGGATATCGAGATCGCACAGCAGGCGCGTCTTCGCCCGATCACCGCGGTGGCGGCCGATCTCGGGCTCGGCGCCGACGACATCGATCAGTACGGACGCTACAAGGCCAAGCTGCCGCTTGCCCTGGCTTCGCAACCGCCCAAGGGGAGACTGGTGCTGGTCACGGCGATCAGCCCGACGCCGGCCGGTGAGGGCAAGAGTACCGTCAGTGTTGGCCTCAGCCAGGCGTTCCGTCGCCTCGGGCACAACGCCGTGCTCTGCATGCGTGAGCCGAGCCTCGGCCCGGTGTTCGGCGTGAAGGGTGGCGCGGCCGGCGGCGGCTACGCGCAGGTGCTGCCGATGGACGACATCAACCTGCACTTCACCGGTGACTTCCACGCCATCGCCAGCGCGCACAGCCTGCTCTCGGCGATGCTCGACAATCACCTGTATCACGGCAATGCACTCGGCCTCGACACCAAGCGCATCACCTGGCCGCGCACGATCGACATGAACGACCGCGCATTGCGTCAGGCCATCATCGGTGTGGGCGCCGGCAACGGCGTGATGCGCGAAGAACGGTGGGTGATCATTCCCGCCAGTGAAGTCATGGCGATCGTGGCGTTGGCCTCCGACGCGGAAGATCTCGAGCAGCGCCTCGGCAACATCATCGTGGGCACCACGAGCGGGAAAGAGCGCACACCCATTCGCGCGCGCGATTTGCAGGCCACCGGTGCGATGTCATTGCTGCTGAAAGACGCGCTGCGTCCGAATCTGGTGCAGACGCTCGAAGGCGGTCCGGCCATTCTGCATGCCGGTCCGTTCGGCAACATCGCCCACGGCTGCAACAGCCTGGTGGCTACGCGCGCCGGCTTGGCGCTCGCTGATATCGTGGTCACCGAAGCGGGCTTCGGCTCTGACTTGGGCGCTGAAAAGTTCTTCGACATCAAGTGCCGCGCCGGCGGACTCAATCCCGAAGCGGCGGTGCTGGTGGCCACGGTGCGCTCACTCAAGATGCAGGGCGGGCTGCCCAAGAACATGCTCGATCAGGAAGACCTCGGCGCCCTCGAACGCGGGCTGCCGCATCTCGCGCATCACATCACCAACGTGCGGCAGTTCGGCGTGCCGGTGGTCGTCGCGATCAATCGCCGGTTGTCGGATACCGACGCTGAGCTGGCGATGGTGGCCGACTACGCCGCGAAATACGGCGTGCGCGTGGCGCTCTGCGACGTGTGGGCGAATGGCGGAGCCGGCGGCGAAGCGTTGGCGCATGAAGTGTTGGCGCTACTCGACTCCACGTCGGCCAATTTCCGTCCATTGTACGACACGGAACGCCCGATCCGCGAGAAGATCGAAACGATCGCCGCCAAAGTGTACGGTGCCGATGGCGTGGACTACTCGCCGGCGGCGGAAAAGTCGATTGCGTGGCTCGAGCAACACGGCCTGGGCAACACGCCGGTGTGCATGGCGAAAACGCAGTACTCACTCTCGGACGATGCGTCGAAACTTGGCGTGCCGACCAACTTCCGCATGACCGTGCAGGAAGTGAGCGGCTCGGCCGGCGCCGGATTCGTGGTGGCCAAGTGCGGCGACATCATGACGATGCCGGGCTTGTCGAAATCGCCGGCGGCCGAGCGCATGAAGGTGCGCCCGGATGGCACGATCGAGGGGCTGTCGTAGGGCGAGATTACCTGGTTGGGCTACCGCTGACTTCGCGCTTCATCACCCCTTCGATGAACAGGTACAACTCTCCCCAGGCACGCTTCACCTCGGGCGTCCATTCGCTGCCCAAGCCCCGTTCGAGGGCCCAGAGAAGCGCCGCGCCGACGGACGCATACTGTTCAAGGTTCACACCGTAACCCACGTGGCGGCGGGCCAGTGCCTGAAGGTCGTCGATGATGTTCGCCGGGAAGTCGAGCATCTGCACGAGCGTGTTGATGGTCTGTGCAAACTTTTCGTACTGCACGTGCATGGGCTTCCCGTCGAACAGTGCCTTGGCCGACGGATCGATCTCAAACAGGCGGTCGTAGAACAGCTGCGCCGCCGTGAGGCGAATGGGGACTACGCGCAGCCAGCTGTCGCGAATCAGTCGTTCGGCATCTCTGTTCATGGGGTACCGGGTGATGAAATGTCCGACAGCAAAAAGACGGCGGTGCCGCGCGTCGCATTCTGAATCGCATGCTCCATCGCAGACAGACGAATGCGTGGCACCCGAATCGAAAACACGGCGTCCACTTCAAAGCGCTGCTCAAGGAGTTCGGCCTCGAAGTCCAGCCAGAGCTGCTGCAATGCGCCGATCGCGCCGTAGCCCACGCGTACGGTCACATCGACAGTGTCGACACGCTCGGCCCTCGGCATGTGGGCCAAGGCCTCCTGGACAACGCTACCGTAGGCCTTCACGAGGCCGCCAGTGCCCAGCTTCGTTCCGCCGTAATAGCGGGTCACCACCGCGGCGATTTCGCCAACGCCGCTGTGCAGCAGCACCGTCAGCATGGGCCGACCGGCAGTACCGTGGGGCTCGCCGTCGTCGCTCATGCCCACGCGATCGGTGCTGCCAGGCGCCCCGACCACGTACTCCCAGCAATTGTGCGTGGCGTCGGGGAACTCGGCGTTCATCGCCTTGATGAACGCCTGCGCCTCCTCACTCGACTGAACCCGCGCCACGGTGCAGATGAACCGGCTGCGATCGATCACCTGCTCCACGCGATGCTGCTGCGCCGGAACAGGGTACCGTGCCGGATCCCGTAGGGGATCCCCGACAGGATCCCCGACGCCGTCGCTCACGCGTACGGGCTGTCTCCGCCGCCGCGCGAGGAGCCACCAGCACCGCCACCGCTGCCACCACCGCTGCTGCCGCCCTGACCACGATGCGGGCCCCGACGGACACGGCCCGCCGCCCCGCTCTTTGAGGCACCGCCGCCGGCGCCACCCGCGCCACTACTCGACGGACCACGCGAACCGGTAGACGGGCCGCGCGATTCGCTCGTCTTACGGGCGGGAGCGGCCGGACGGCCACCCGCCGGCGCCGCCGGTCGTGCACCGCCCGACTGCGCGGCACTGCGACGCTCCACCTTCGCCGCCGCACGCGCGCGGTCTTCCGCCTTCTTCTTGCGAATCTCCGCGATGCGCTCGGCCAACGGCACTTCCAGCTTGGTCTGCGGCTTGGCGCTGTAGTCGAAATCGGGCACGGTCACGCGCGGCAACGTTTTCTTGATCGCGCGCTCGATCTGCTTCAGATCGCCTTCTTCATCGGGCGACACGAAGGTGAACGCCTCACCCGTCGCTTCGGCACGCGCCGTACGACCCACGCGGTGGATGTAATCCTCGGCGGCCAGCGGCACATCAAAGTTCACCACGTGGCCGAGGGCTTCCACGTCGATACCGCGGGCCGCGATATCGGTGGCCACCAGCACCTGATACTCGCCGTCCTTGAAGCCGGCGAGGGCCTGCGTACGCTGCGACTGCGAGCGGTTGCCGTGAATACGTTCGGCCTTGATGCCCGCCGACACGAGCTGCGACGCCAAGCGATTCGCGCGGTGCTTCGTGCGCGTGAACACCAGCGCCTGCGGCATGTCACCGCGCTTGAGCAGCGCGACGAGTAGTCCACTCTTGAGATCCTGCGCCACCGGGTACACGGCCTGCGTGATGCCGACGGCCGGAGCCGACTGACGCTGCAGGTTGAGCGTAAACGGATTGGTGAGCAGATCCTTCGTGAGCGCCGCAATCGGCGCCGGCATCGTGGCACTGAAGAACAACGTCTGCCGCTTCTTCTGCGGCAGATGACGCAGCACCTTCTTGATCTCGGGCAGGAAGCCCATGTCGAGCATGCGATCCGCTTCGTCGAGCACGAGATACTCGAGATGTTCGAGCTTCGCGTACGGCATGCGGAAGTGATCGAGCAACCGACCCGGCGTGGCCACGATGACATCGGCGCCGCTGCGGAACGCATGTTCCTGCGGCCCCATGCCAACGCCACCGAATACCGCCGCGCCCGTGAGCGGCGTGTGAATGGTTACGTCATTCAAGCTTTCGACGATCTGCGCCGCCAGTTCACGCGTGGGCGTGATGACCAGCGCCCGCGTAATCCCACGCGGCTTCTCCATGATGTGATGGAGAATCGGGAGCAGGAACGCATACGTTTTGCCGCTGCCCGTCATCGCGCAGGCGAGGACGTCACGTCCCTCCAGAGCCGGCGGAATCGCTTCGGCCTGAATTGGGGTAGGACGGGCAAAACCGAGCTCCTTGAGGCCCTTCTGGAGGCTCGGATGCAGTTGCAGCGAAGAAAACGACGGCGTAGCGGTCACGTAAGCGGGGCGCGGGTAATTAGGGCACAGAGTAGCCCCTATAACCTACCACGGGGGCCAAGGCGACCGCGGGGGCCAAGGCGGGATTCCCCACCGGAAGCGGTTTGGTCAGGAACGTGTGAAGGCAGGCGGAAGTACCGCTACGATGCCGGGAGGGGTGGACGCCGGCCACGCGGGACCATCGGCACCGGTACTTCCCCCCGCCCCATTCACGTTCCTGTCCAAACAGCGTCCCCGGCGGTATCGACCGTTCCCAACCGCGGCCGTCAGCCCGTGGCCGCTATCTCTTCACCAGGATTAATGAACTGGTCCTGCTCCAGCTGGTACTGCCGGTTGTACAGGTCACGGTAGCGTCCGCCGAGTGCCAGCAGCTGCTGATGCGTACCGCGTTCGATGATCTGACCGTGCTCGAGCACGAGGATCTGATCTGAGCTCGTAATCGTGCTGAGCCGGTGCGCAATCACGAAGGTCGTGCGGCCGGCGCGCAGGCGACGGAGCCCTTCTTGAATGAGATGCTCGCTTTCCGAGTCGAGCGACGACGTGGCTTCGTCGAGAATGAGCACGCGCGGATCGGCCAGAATGGCGCGGGCGATTGCCACGCGCTGGCGCTGACCACCCGAGAGCTTCACGCCGCGCTCACCGACGATCGTGTCGTACTGCTGCGGGAAGCCCTGAATGAACTCGTGCGCGTTGGCGATCTTGGCCACCGCCATCACTTCCTCCTTCGAAGCGCCGGGCTTGGTGAAGGCGATGTTCTCCATCACCGTGCCGTCGAACAGGAAGTTGTCCTGCATGACCACGCCCAGGTGGCGACGATAGTCGCGCAGCTTGAGCTCGGACACCGGCGTGCCGTCCACCTTGATCTGTCCCTGCTGCGGCTGCGCAAACGCCATGATGAGCGAGATCATCGTGCTCTTGCCGCTGCCGCTCGAGCCCACCAGCGCCGTGGTGGTGCCGGCCGGGGCGGTGAACGACACGTCCTTCAGCACCGGCGTGCCTTCCTCATACTCGAAGCTCACGTGGTCGAACTCCACGCGTCCCACGACGGACGGCACCGCCGTCTTGGTCGCGTCTTCCTGATCTTCGGTGGGCATGTCGCGGAGTTCGCGAATGCGATCGAGTCCGGCAAAGGCTTCGGTGATCTGCGTGCCGATGCTTGCAATCTGAATGAGCGGCATCGTCACCATCGCAATGAAGAACACGAAGGTGATCAGACTGCCCACCGTCATCTGACCGTTGATCACGTCGCGTCCACCCACGTACATCGCGATCAGGCCAATCACGCCCACCACGGCGAGGCCGAGCGTGCCGGTGAGCGACGTGCCGGTAATGGTCTTGGCGATGTTCGCGAACAGCTTCTGCACGCCCTTCCCGAACACTTCCTTCTCACGCTCTTCGGCCGTGTACACCTTGATCAGGCGGATACCGCCCAGCGTCTCGGTGAGACGTCCCGTCACTTCGGCCGTGATCACGCTGCGCTCGCGAAAAATGGGCCGCAGACGCTTGAAGGCGATCGACATCACCACGCCGAACATCGCCAGAAACACGATGGTCGCTGCGGTCAGGCGCCAGTTGAGATAGAAGAGCACGCCCAGCGCGGCGATTGCACTCACGATGCCACCAGTGAGCTGAATGAGCCCGGTGCCGATGAGATTGCGGATGCCTTCGGGATCGTTCATCACGCGCGAGACGAGCACGCCACTTTTTGTGCTGTCGAAAAACTTCACCGGCAGGCGAATGAGGTGCCCCTGCACCTCCTCACGAAGCCGCGCGATGGCCTGCTGCGCGGCGACACTCACGACCTGCGACAGGGCATAGCCGGTGATCGACTGTACGATGGTGGCCGCGAGGCCGGCCAGTGCGATGTAGCCGAGCAGCTGGATATCGCGGTTCGGCAGGACCTCATCGAGCACCATCTTGGTCGAGTACGGCAACACGAAGCCGGCCGCGCGGCTCACCAGCATCAGCACGAGTCCGACGGTCACGGACGTGCGGTGTTCCCAGATCAGCGCACGGGCCTCGGCCCAGGCGCGCTTGGTGTCGTACTTGGGCTTGCCTTTGGCAGGGGGCGTCATAGCACGGAATCTAACCACGGTGGTGAACGATGGATTCCGCCGGGGAAGCTGTCTGGTCAGGAACGTGTGAGGGCAGGCGGGAGCAGCGCACGAACGGTCCAGCGAGGTCGGCCCACGCCGCTTCAGGCATCGCAGCGGTACTTCCCCCTCCCCCCACGTGTTCCTGACCAAATCACTTCCCCTGCGGTAGGCATCGCTCGCTTCCGTGGATATCTTTCAGATTATGTACTTTCCCGACAACGAAACCATCGCCAAAGTCGAAGTCCTCGCGGACCTCGAGCAGGACGTCGCAGACCTCACGGTCGCGCATGAAGCCAAGCGCATTCTGTGGTTCCCGTCGGAACTGCTGGCGCCTGAGCCGGATACCGACCCGGACGCGTTCGTGAAGCAGCTCCGGGAGCGCGCGAAGGGCATCAGCATGCCGGCCCGCGTCGCCCTAGCGCTCAACACGCTCACCGAAGAAGGCCTCCCCCATTTCCATCGCCTGCTGGCCACCTATCTGGGCGGCGACACGTTCTGGGCGAAGTGGACCAACCTGTGGACGGCCGAAGAAGACCGGCACGGGGCCGTGCTCCATGACTACGCGCACGATAGCAAGATTCTCGACAACCCGGTGCTCGAGCGGATGCAGTTCGAGTATCTCAAGGCCGGTTTCGAGCCCACCTGGGACAAGGATCCGTACCGTGTGTTCGTGTACACGTCGCTGCAGGAGCGCGCCACCCAGGTCAGTCACGCCAACACCGGAAAATTGGCCGGCCAGTATGAGCCGCTCATCGGGACCGTGCTCCAGAACGTGGCCAAGGAAGAAGCGCGGCACTACGTGTTCTACCGCGAGATCTTCCTGCGCGTGTTGGCGCGTGATCCCAACCGCGCCCTGGAATCGGCCGCGCTGATCATGCCGAGCATCGACATGCCCGGCATCAGCATGCCGCACTTCCGCGAAATGGCCGACGTGATTCGTCGGGCCGGCATTTATGGCCCGCGCGATTACATCCGCATCGTCGAGGACCTCATCAAGTTCTGGTCGATCGACAAGCTTGAAGGGCTGAACGAAGCAGGTCGCAAGGCGCAGGAAAAGATCATGGCGATCACCGAGCGCTTGGAGCGCGTGGCCAACATGATGGAGACGCGCAGCCGCGCGAAGACGTTCTCGTTCAATGTGGCATTCGCCCGCGAATTCGCGATGGAGTAGGACCACGATGCGAGAAGCGATCACCGACCTGAACGCAGCGATCGGTGATCGCTTCTCCATCGAGCGCCTGTTGGGACAGGGCGGTATGGGCGCAGTATACCTCGCCCGCGATCGACAGCTTGATCGCCACGTGGCCATCAAGGTGCTGCCACCCGAGTTTGCGCAGCAGAGTGATCTGCGCGAACGCTTCCTCCGAGAGACGCGCACCGCCGCGTCGTTCTCGCACCCGAACATCGTTCCGGTGTTCAGTGTCGAAGACCGCGACGGTTTGCTCGCCTTTGCCATGGGCTACGTAGAG
Organism: Gemmatimonas sp.; assembly: GCF_031426495.1. Taxonomy (NCBI): domain Bacteria; kingdom Pseudomonadati; phylum Gemmatimonadota; class Gemmatimonadia; order Gemmatimonadales; family Gemmatimonadaceae; genus Gemmatimonas; species Gemmatimonas sp. Next base: position 50,176 of record NZ_JANPLK010000013.1, read on the forward strand.
GGCGAGAGCGTCGCCGATCTCGTGAAGCGCTCCGGACCGATGTCGGTGCGTGACACCGTGCGCATGCTGCAGGATGTGAGCTACGCGATGGCCTACGCGCACAGCCGCGGCGTCGTGCATCGCGACATCAAGCCGGACAACATCATGATCGAGCGCGCTACCGGACGCGCGTTGGTCATGGACTTCGGCATTTCCCGCTCGATCACCGCCGCCGCGGCCACGCCGTCACTTACGCGCGTGGGTGAAGTCGTGGGTACGCCCGAGTACATGAGCCCCGAACAGGCGTCGGGCGATACCATCGACGGGCGCAGCGATCTCTATTCGCTGGGGCTCGTGGCGTGGTTCGCGCTGGCCGGACACCCCTGCTTTACCGGCGACTCGATTTCCAAGGTGCTGGTGAAGCAACTCACCGAAGCGGTGCCGCCCATCGCGCAGCTCCGGGCCGACGTGCCGGCGTTACTGGCCGACGTCATCGCCCAGTGCACGCAGAAGACGCCGGAATCGCGCTATGCCACCGCCGATGAACTGGTCGAGCGCCTCGACACGTCCGCGTTGCGCCGCGCCGATGTGCCACTGCCCATTCGCCTCTTTGCCGAAGAAGCCAGTCAGGCCGGCATGGTGCTCGTGGGCGCCATCATCATTGGCTTTCTGCTGCTGCTCGCGCTCGAACAGGCATATGACAGTAATCTCGATCGCATTCTGCCCATGGTGCTCTTCGGCGCCGTGATCTGGGGGCGGTTGGCGGTCTTGGTGCAACAGGCGCGACGACTCGCGCGGCGCCGCTTTTCTATTTCGGAGATTCAGGCAGGCTTCGCGGCCGTGCTGGCCGAGCGTGAAGCGGAGCGTGCGCAACTGCGCGCCGATGCGGGGGCCGTACGTCACCGCCAGAAGCAGGTCGTGATTCTCGGCTCGCTGTTCGTGGCGTCGTTCGCGATCCGGTGGTATGTGCTGGCATCGATGCGCAGGGAATACAGCCCCGGCCTGTTCAGCGTCTCGCTGCCCGGCGCAATCATGCTGTACTCGGCCTATGTCATTCGCGGCCTGTCCATCGTAGGCCTGCTGAATTCCCCGTTGCGGCGCGGCGTGGGCGAGAGCGTGTATCGCCTGTTCTGGCTTGGCGCTGGCGGCCGCGCCGTGCTGCGCCTCGCCGGCCGCGGCGTGCGCGGCGCCACCGGCGAGAGCAGCGTTGGATTTCGCACCACCGACGCTACGCGCGCGGCTACGCCGACGACTGCGCCGACGCCGACTCTGGCAACGCCGTCGCTTGAAGCACGCGTGCAGTCACTGGAAACGTGGCGCGACGCGATGGATCGACGGAACGAGTCGCCGCGGTTACCCGCTGTTCCGTAGTCCCGCCGCGATCCCATTGATCGTGATGTGAATCCCGCGCCGGCGCCGCTCGTCGTCCGTATCGGCACCCGTGGCCTGCGCTTCGCGATACCGGCGCAACAGTTCGATCTGCAGGTGATTGAGCGGGTCCATGTACGGAAAGCGATTGGCGATCGATCGCTTGAGCAGCGGATTCTCCGCCAGCAACTCCGCCTGCTCCGTAATCTGCTGCAGGGCATCGCGCGTGCGATGCCACTCGGCCGAGAGCATGGAGAACACGCGCTGCCGCACCTCGACATCCTGCACCAGCTCCGCGTAGCGCGACGCCACGGCAAGATCCGACTTCGCCAGCACCATGTCGATGTTCGACAACAGCGTGCGAAAGAACGGCCAGTGCTGCGCCATACGCTGCAGCATGGGGAGACCGTTCGGCGTGTCCGCGAGATACGCCGCGATGGCCGAACCGAATCCGTACCAACCCGGCAGCATGAGACGGCACTGCGCCCACGAAAACACCCAGGGAATGGCGCGCAGGTCCTCGATGCGTTCACTCGGGCGCCGAGAAGCCGGTCGGCTGCCGATGTTGAGCGTGGCGATTTCGGCCAGCGGTGTGGATTCGCGGAAATATTGTACGAAGCCCGGCGTTTCGTACACCAATGCGCGGTACGCCCGGAACGCGACCGCCGACAAGCGCTCCATGACGGGATGGAAGTCCTGCGCCACACTGTCGGCGTGCTCACCGCGCTGCTCATGATCGGTGAGCGAGGCCTCGAGGGTCGCCGCCACCAACAGCTCGAGATTGCGCCGCCCGACATCAGGCGTAGCGTACTTCGACGCGATCACTTCGCCTTGCTCGGTGATGCGGATATGCCCACTCACCGCCCCCGCCGGCTGCGCCAGGATCGCCTCGTAGCTTGGCCCACCACCGCGTCCCACCGAGCCGCCGCGCCCGTGAAAGAGCCGCAACCGCACGCCGTGCGAGGCAAACACCCGCATCAAGGCCAGCTCGGCCTGATACAACTCCCACCCGGAGGTCAGAAAACCGCCGTCCTTGTTGCTGTCGGAGTATCCCAGCATCACTTCCTGCACGTCGCCCTGCGATGTAACCAGGGAGCGGTACTCCGGTAACGTGAAGAGCGCGTCCATCGTGCCACCGGCCCGTCGCAGGTCGTCGATGGTCTCGAAGAGCGGAATGATCTGCATCGCGGCAGTCGGTGACGCACCGCCTCGCGCGAGTCCCGCCTCCTTGAGCACCAGTGCCACTTCCAGCAGGTCCGACACGCCATCGCATTTCGAGATGATGTAGTGCGGCAGCAGCGTAGGACCGAACCGCTCACGGAGTTCACGCGCCGCGAAGGCAATCGCCAGTTCCCCGGCGACCTCCTCGGAGTACGACAGATGTGGCGAGTACAACGGGCGTGTGCCGGCCAGCTCTTTCGACAGCACCGCGACGCGCTCGGCTTCGGTTCGCAACGCGTAGTCGACGCAGACGCCCGCACTCGATAACAGCTCCGCCGCTACGCGCTCGTGCACTTCGGAATTCTGACGCAGGTCGAGTGGTGCCAAGTGAAAACCGAACAGCTCGACCGCGCGTAGCAGGCGACGTAAGCGCCCCGTCGTGAGCCGTGCCGCGCCGTGCTGCTGCAGCGAGTCCCGAACGACCACGAGATCATCGCGAAGCGCCGCCGCGGTGGCGTACGGGGCGTCAGTACCGATGGCCTGTCGGATCGGCGCCGGCAATCCCAGCGCGTGCGCGGTGGCCGCGAGGCGTGAGTAGATCCCGATCAGCGCGCGGCGGTACGGCTCATCGAGCCGCTGCGATGACATGTCGGGCGAACGCGCCGCGAGTGCGGAAAGCTCGGCCGTCACGGGCACCAGTCGTTCCGAGAGCGGGAGGTCAAAGCCCAGCGCGTGCACCTCCTCGAGGTAGAACTCGATCGTGGCCGACGCCTGCAAGCGTACGGTTTCCCGCAACGTCTCCGCCGTCACGAAAGGATTGCCATCGCGATCGCCGCCGATCCAGCTGCCCACGCGCAGAAACGGCGGCAGTGCCCACGTATGGTCAGGGAAGCGCTTGCGCAGCAGGTCCTCGGTATCGCCGTGCAAGCGCGGCAATTCGGTGAAGAACGTGCTATGGAAATAGTTGATGCCGTTCTTCACTTCATCGATCACGCGCAGCCGTTCACTGCGCACCATGCGCGTGTGCCAGAGCGTGAGCACGACCTGTTTGAGCGTTTCGTCGGCGTCGCGCTGCTCGTCGGGCGTGAGCGCCATCCGGTCGCGACGGTCCAGCAGTTCGGCGATCTGCTGCAGCGCGTGCTGCGTACTCTGTCGCTGCACTTCCGTGGGATGCGCCGTGAGCACCGGTGACACGAGCGCCGTAGCGAAAAAGGCGGCTACTTGCGCGGCGGCGTCCGGCCTCTCGCGAATCACCGCATCGAGCGAAAAGGCCAGACTCCCCTCGCGAGGGGGTGACCCCATGATCTCGTGCTCGCGCCGACGGCGCGACCGGTGCGTGTCTTCCGCGATGTTCGCCAGTTGCAGAAAGTAGGCGAACGCGCGCACCACGCGGTGCATGTCCTCGGGCGGCAATCCATCGAGGAGACGATGCAGCTCGGCACGATCGTCGGGACTTCCCGCACGCGCGAAGCGTACCGCGGTCTGTCGCACCGATTCGACGAGCTGAAAGATCTCGTCGCCCTCCTGCTCGCGCAGCGTATCGCCCAGCACACGCCCCAACAAGCGGATGTCATCGCGGAGCGGGAGGTCCTTCTCCAGCCGACTGGTCGCAGGAATCTCTGTCATTGTCTCAGAATGTACCGTTGGACACCCGAGTTAGCAGACTGGCCGACCGAATGTCCAACGTCCCACTGTCTTACCAGCCGCGACCTACTTCGTGAGAAAGCGCATGCCCACGAGGAAGCGGTTGGTGCTGAAGAAGTTGATGCCCTGGTGCTCCACGAAATACTGCGGGCGACGACGATCTACCGCGGTACCGACCGGCGTGGGCCGCTGGTACGTGAGACCATAGGCCGCGTTCACACCGAACTCGGAATCGCGCTCACCACTCGCCGCGAGGAAGCCGAGCCCGGCGCGGAGATACGGGCGAAACATGCCCGGCGTGCTCAGGCGGAGCGCTCCGAAGTCATACTGGGCACCCACCGCGAGCGACAGCGACACGTCATTGCCGAGTCCAAGGGCGAAGTCCGGAACCAGGCGCAGCGCGGGGATCCCGAACACGGGGCCCATGTCGAGCTGGGCGCCGATCACCAACTGGTCGAAGCCGGCCACGTACGGCGAGACCTGTTGAATGCGCATCGCGCTGGCGTCATCCGACATCATCGGCGATGACATCGGCGACGTCATCGGGACATTCGTCGTCGTGGTCGACGACGGCACCACGACCACATTCGGTGTCGACGCCACCGGCGCGGGTGTCATGCGCAGCTGTGTCTCCAGCGCGTCGAGGCGCGCACGCAGGGCGCGGACCTCTTCGTCCTTCACCGTTTCCTTGCCTGCCGCATCGGGCGTGCGCAGTCTCGCTTCGAGACGTTCGATCTGTCCACGCAGCTCGCGAATCATGGCGTCGTTCGAGTTGCGCGCCGTCGTGCTATCCGACATTCGCTGCGCATCGGCCGGTGTGATACGCATCGTGCGCTGCGTGCTGTCGCCGTAGCGGATGTACAACTCACCGACGGTCGGTGCCGGGAGCGTGATCATGGTGGGACGCGCCGGCTGCACTGGCGGCTGCGCATTCCGTCGCACTACACGGCGTTCCATCACCATCATGCTGTCGCGCCCATCTACCATAGTGTCGCGTGCCGCCATCTCGCGGCGCATACGCAGCAGATCGGCGTCGCGTGTCATCATGCGGTTGTCGCGATCCTCGCGATCGCGCATGTCACGCTCCCGTTCGGCACGTGCATCGCGCTCGTCGCGACTCGGCATCGACTTCCGCGACCGTCCCAAATCAAACCCGAGACCAACCGTGTACATCAGGTTGTTCGTAAGCTGATCGGTGCTGTTCAAGCTATCCAGATCCTGCGGACCGCGCACGTAGTCACGCACTGCGACATTGAGTCGGAAGTTGTCCGTCAGACGAAACGCCACGCCGGCACCGGCGATCAGCGCGGTTTCCACGTTGCGCGCACGGCCGAGCGTATCGCGATAGTCCTCGCCGAAGTCGAGACGACCGGCGCCGAGTACGATGAACGGTGACGGGCCACGCGAGCGCGTGAAGTTGAACTGCGCTTCACCGCCGTAGCTCTGCATCGGCTGCTTGTCGCGCAGGTTGCCCGAGCGTCCTTGCCAGTAGAAGGCACGGAGCCCCACGAACTGCCCCACGTCGATACCCGTCCGAACACCTACTAAGGCCTGACGCGGCAACGACTTGTCATCGAAGTCGAGACGACCGGCGAAGGCCTCGAGCGGCACAGAGCCGATCGACCAGCGCTCCGTCCGTTCATCATCGTCGGCCTGCTCGTCGAGCGCGCCGCCGATGGCGATGCCCAGGCCCGCGCTGGCGGTCCAGTTGCTGCGCGTCACCCGACGTTCGGCCAGCGAGTTGCCACCGGTGGTGTTGGTGAACAGCGTGCCCGGCGCTAAACGAAAGCGGGAATCCTCCAGCATCACCATCGCGCGGATGTTCGGTGTGGCGTCGTACTGAATACCACCGCCGTAGCGATAGTTGATCTGATCCTGACGCTCGAGGCTATCGGCTTCGAAGCGCATGACACCAGCGCCGGCCGACAAGAACGGCGCGAGGCGGCCCGTGCTCAATCGAATCGCGAGATTGCCACCGAAGTTGCTGACATCCGTCGTGGTGCGACGCGGTCCACGCTGCACGACACCGCTCGACAGCAGACTGTCGCGTGTCACACCAAGACCGTTGGCGCGATGATAGTAACCACTCAGCGACAGCAGCGAACCAAAATCCGCGCCGAACCGCCCTCCATAGAACGGCGCGTCCTCGATACCGAGGCTCTTGTCCCACCATGTGTATTCGGCCGACGGCGCGAGCGTGAAGCGCACGCCTTGCGCGGACGCGTCGGGCGTCGCGGCAACGCTGGTAACGAGCGCGACGGCAGCGGACGCGCCAACGACGAAGCGATGTGTGACACGAGCTGTATTCTGCAGCACATTGTGCATGCGATGTCCTCTCTTGAAGTGAATGATCGAGAGAGAGGGCAATGCATGAAACGCGCCTCACAATTGTGACGGCGCGTCTTTTCTTACTTGCGGAGTCCCGTCACGATTTGATCGGGATAATCGCCGAACAATCCATCCACACCGAGTCGCACCAACTCGCGTACTTCGGCGAGCGGATCGCCACCGTAGCGCTTGGCAAGGAACAGCGGCTCAGGTCGCAGCGTCCACGCGTGCACGCGCAGGCCGGCGTCGTGCGCATCGGCAATGAGTGAGGTCGGCACGGCGGAGGAATCGTCACCGACAATCTGTCGCGTGTTCGCGCCCACGCCATACGCATAGGTGGCGATATCACGAAGGGCCGTCGGCGTCACCTGCGGTGCCGACGACACAAGCTGAATGAGACGAATCCGCGTCTGAGTGGCGAGCACGCGGAGATTTCCACTTTCGAAGCTCTGGATAAACACCGGCGCGTCGGCACGATCGAGTCCGCGCGCACGCAGGGCACGCAGCATCGGTTCCTCGATCGGCAGTCCAACGCCACGAAAGTACGTGGGATGCTTCGTTTCCGGATACACGCCGACGGCGCGACCGCGACGCCGTCCCAGCGAGTCAGCCAACGACAGGACGTCATCGAACGTCGGTATGAGAAACTGTCCGTCGTGCGCATGGGAGCGGAACGAAAGCCGCTCCTTCGCGCGAAGGGTACGCAGTTCAGCGAGGGTGAAGTCCTCGGTGAACCACCCGTTGATCGTATCGCCATCGATCACCTTTCGCGTGCGGCGCGAGGAGAACTTCGTGGCCACGTCGGTGGTGCCGCCGATCTCGTTCTCATGCCGCGCGATCAGTACGCCGTCCTTCGTGCTCACCAGATCGGGCTCGATGAAGTCGGCGCCCATCTGCACCGCCAGTGCGTACCCCTCGAGCGTATGCTCCGGGCGGTGTCCGCTCGCCCCCCGATGGGCGATCACGAGGGGAGCCGCGAGTGATGTCCCGATCGGGGCTGGCCGCGGCCCCGCGCCTGACGCACAGGCGAGAAGCATCAGGGGCGCCACCAGACGGAAAATGGACCGAAATCGTTTAGGCATGCGGCGAGGTTAACGCGCCGACGGGGGCAGACGATAGCCAATCCGGCGTCCCGTGATCAAGTTGAGACACTGTTCGCCACCCTGAGCCACGTGCTCCTCTCGAGGCCGAGACTGCCCCCATGGTTCGCACCGCCCCTGACACGCTACTGACGGCAATCCGCTCGAAGGATCGCGATACGATCACGGCGCTGTTGACCGACGATCCCTCGCTGGTCATGGCACGCGCCGCCGGCGGCGAATCCCTCGTCCTGCACGCCTGCTACATGGGCGCCTCCGAGCTGGCCGACTTGCTGCACAGCGGTCGGCCCATCGACGCCTGCGAAGCCGCCGCCCTCGGCAACGTCGTCGCCCTGCGGACCTGCCTCGAGAATGACGATGACTCCCGCGTGCGCCGTAGCAGCGATGGCTGGACCCCACTGCATCTGGCGGCCTTCTTCGGGCGCGACGACGCGGTGACCTTGCTGATCGATCATGGGGCGCCGCTCGACGCGCACTCGACCAATGCGCTGCGCAATTCGCCACTGCACGCCGCGCTGGCCGGCCACACGCTGCCCGTCTTGGTGCGTCGGCTGGTCTTCGCCGGGGCCGATGTGACCGCGCGGGACTCACACGGCAACACCCCACTGCATCTGGCGGCCTCGCGCGGCTACGAGCCGCTGTGCGAGCTGCTCATCGCGCGCGGGGCCGATGCGCACGCCACGTCCGACGACAAGTCCACGCCCGCGATGCTGGCCATGGCGCGGGGGTTCCCGGAGCTCGGCGCCAAACTGGCCGCCGTGTCCGACGACGACGTGGAATCGAACGGATCGCCGCGCAACGTGTGACGAAGACTGGAAAACGTCGTCCCTGAGTCGTGTGCCCGATGGCACAATTCGGCTGTTCGTACGACGTCGTGCGCCAGCCAACTCAGGGATTTTTCGTCCGGATGTGTGTATGAGCGAGGCTGCTGCCTTGTCGGGAAAGGCGCGTCCCTGTACGCGCTGCGAGTTGTTGCCGCTTGCCGACCTCACGGCGGGCGACCTGCATTGCTGGTTCCCGGCCGACCACGTCGCGGGAAAGGTGCGTGCGGCGCTCCGCGGCCTTGCCATCGACGGCCGCCCGTCGGTGGGCAATGGCACGGCGTTTCACGTCTGCCCATCACAGAGCGAGGCGGTGGCCGAAGCCTTGGCCGACGCGCTCTCGGCCGTGGAGCAGGACGATACACGCGCGCTGTTCTGCCTGCCGGGCGAGGCACCGACGGCGAATGACATCGCGCGGGTGGAGCCACTCTCGCGCGCCATCATCCGCGCACGCAGCGGCTGGCTGATGGCGGTGATGCGCGAACGTCGCCTGACGTCGCACTTCCAGCCCATCGTATACGCCGATCACCCCGACCAGATCTATGGGTACGAAGCGCTCCTTCGTGGCGTCAATCCGGATGGCAGCTTCATCTCGCCCGGCACGCTGTTTGAGACGGCCCGCGGCGCCGGACTGCTCTTTCAGCTCGACCTTTCCGCGCGCCGATCGGCCATTGCCAACGCCCACGTGCATCGGCTCGCGCACGCCCTGTTCGTCAACTTTGCACCAACGGCGATCTACGATCCGAAGGCGTGTCTCCGCAGCACCGTGGCGGCCATTGACGAGGCCGGGATCGAACGCAACCAGGTCGTGTTCGAGATCGTGGAGACGGAGCGCACGCACGATCCGAAGCACCTGCGAAATATTCTGGACTACTACCGCGGTGCCGGCTTCCGGATTGCACTCGACGATGTCGGCGCTGGCTATTCATCACTGAATCTCATTCATCTGCTCCGCCCCGACGTCATCAAGCTCGACATGGAGCTCGTGCGCGACGTCGACCGCGATCCGTACAAGGCCCGTATCGCCGCCAACCTGCTCGATGTCGCCAACGCCCTCGGTATCGATGCGCTGGCGGAAGGCATCGAGACCGAGGGCGAGTTGGAATGGGTGCAGCAGCACGGCGCGAAGTACGTGCAGGGCTATCTCATCGCGCGTCCAGCGCCGACACCAGTGACCGCGATTGCGTCGCGGCCACTGGTGCACGTCGCGGCCTGATTACGGCTCGCGACGTTCGCCGTCGTCGAGCCCGAAGAATCCACCACCGCCTTCGCCGCCGCTCACACGCTCGATGCGCAGCAGCTTGGAGTACGACGCGCCACCCACGATGATGGTGATCTTGTAGTCGCCCGTGCCCGCCAGCGTATTCTGCCCGCCGCGTCCACCGCGACCACCACCGCCGCCGCCCGGGAAGATGCCGATCGCGGCGAAGTCATCACCCAACGCATCGCGCAGCGGACCGAACACCGCCTGCAATCCGGCCGGACCAGCCGGCGCTTCCGCCGCGCCTTCCCCACCGGCCGCTCCACGGCCACCTGCCGCCGCCGCAAAACTCGGCAGCGCCCGCGTTTCGCCGGGACGATCCTGGAAAACGCCAGCACCGGCGCCGCCACGACCGCCGCCACCGCCGCCGCCACCGAAGCCGCCGCCCAACATGGCGGCCATCTGCGGCGGCTGCTGGCCGGTCTGCACCGTGGTGCGGATCATGGCCAGCATCGGGGCCGGCACGGCACCCGCCTTCTCCAGCGAATCGAGTGCGCGCAGTACGCGGCGCTGCGTGTTCACGCTGTCACGCACCTGCGCCGGCGAGAGCGCGATCCGCGCCGGCGCCGGGCGCTGCGAGCGCATATCCCACACCACGTTGTGCAAACCAGCCTGACCGGGACCGGTGAGTGAGCGAATCGTGTCGCCGCTCGCGTCCTGCACGATCATGCGTACCTGTCCACCGGCGTTCTCCGACAGTCGGTACCAGATCGAGGCGCCGTACGTCGGGCTCGGGCCTTGAAACACGCCCTGTCCTACATTGCCGCCGTTGATCGTCTGCTCGCCCCACTGGAACGCCGTGCGCGGCGCAAACAACGTGGCCTTGGCCGCCATGACGGCCGGCGTCATCTGCTGCAGCGGCGTGATGTCGGCAATCCAGATTGAGCGTCCGTGCGTGCCGGCAATGATCTCACCATCGCGCGGATGAATAAGCAGATCGTGCACCGGCGTGGTGCCCAAGCCGCTCATGAAGCGTTGCCACGACTGGCCGCGATCGATCGACACATACGCGCCGACATCGGTGCCCACGAACAGCAGATCCTGATTCTTCGTGTCTTCGCGGATCACGTGTACGAAATCGGTCTGACCCTTGGGCAGGTTGTTCACGATCGACGTGAACGAGCGGCCGAAGTTGGTGGTCATGAACACGTACGGCGTGTAATCGTCGTTGCGATGATTATCGAACGTCACGTAGAACGTGGCGCTGTCGAAATGCGACGGCTCGATGCGCGACACATAGCTGCCCGCCGGCACGCCCGTGAAGTGCTTCGTCACTTCTTCCCACTGCGCGCCATCATTGCGCGTGACCCATACGCGTCCGTCGTCGGTGCCGGCGTACAGCAGCCCCGGACGAATCGACGACTCGTTCAGCGACACCACCGTGCCGAACGTCTCGGCGCCGGTCACATCGGGGGTAATGCCACCGGTGGTCTTGAGCGCGACGAACAGCTTGGCCGAGTCGGCGTACGAGAGTTCGCCGGAGATGGGGAACATCTCGTCGCCGTACTTCACGCTCTTGAGCACGCGGTTGGCGCCGAAGTACAGCGTGGCCGGATTGTGCTTCGAGATGATGTACGGCGTGTTCCAGTTCCAGCGCAGGGCGTACGCCACCGAGTCGGCGCGCTGACGTGTGCGATAGGCCGCCATCTGCTTCTTCTGGGCCGCCGTGGCCGGCTTCGTGGTATCCGGCCACACGGCGTAGATAGAGTCGTTCCACTGCAGGTAGCCACCGTCGCGCCACGTGGGCTTGCGCAGTGCGTTGCGTTCCCCGGTCGCGAAGTTCAGGCGACCCATGTTGCCGCCCTGCGACGTGGAATACATGATGTCGGTGTTGGTCTGATCCTGCTGCGTCACGAACCCGTCGCCACCACCCACGTTGTGCCACATGGCGTTGGTGACCGGGCCCTGCTTGCGACGGCTCGGACCGCACCACGATCCGTTGTCCTGCAGTCCGCCGCACACGCGATACGGCACGCCCATGTCAGCCGAGATGTTGTAGAACTGGCCGAGCGCGATGGAGTTGGGGAAGAACCAGTTGCCGCCGCGATCGTTTGACACGCCGACGCCACCGTCATTGCCGGTGATGATGCGCTGCGGATCGTTGGGGTCGATCCACATGGCATGATGGTCCACGTGAATACCTTCGGTGGTGTTACCGGCCGTCTTGCCGCCGTCGCTCGAGTACTTCACCGGCGTGGACGACCAGTACACGCGGTTCGGATCCTTCGGGTCGACGCGCACCTGCGAGTAGTAGAACGGACGCGTGTTCTCGGGGCTCATGTACGCCCACGTCTTGCCGGCGTCTTCCGAGCGATAGAGGCCACTGGGCCGCTTCTGCGGGGCGACCTTGGCGTCCTTCTTGAGATTGGGCGCCGTGTCGGCTTCGACCATGGTGTACATCACGTCGGGATTCGAGCGGGCGATGGCGATCTCGATGCGTCCCTTGGTGGTGGCGGGGAAGCCGCCGCCCTTCACTTCGGCAAACGTTTCGCCACCGTCGGTGCTCTTCCAAAGGGCCGAACCGGTGCCGCCCGACTTCAGGAAGTACGGTCCACGCACACGCTCGTAGCTCGACGCCCAGAGGGTATTCGGATTGCGCGGGTCCAGCTGCACATCCACGAAGCCGGTCTTGTCGTCGATGAACTTCACCAGGCGCCAGTTCTTGCCGCCGTCGGTGGTCTTGTAGAGACCGCGTTCCTTGTTCGGTCCCCACGGATGGCCGAGGGCGGCTACCCACACGGTATTCGGATCGGTGGGGTGCACCTGAATGCGACCGATGGCACGCGTGTCGGCGAGGCCGAGGAAGGTCCACGACTTGCCGCCGTCGACCGACTTGTAGATGCCGCCACCGGGCGAGATGGAATTCCGCGAATTCGCTTCGCCGGTGCCCCAGTAGATCACGTTGGTGTCGGACGGCGCAATCGCGAGATCACCACCCGACGACACGCGGGCCGTGTCCATGACGGCCTTGAAGGTGGTGCCGTTGTTGGTGGTCTTCCAAAGTCCGCCACCAGCGGTGGACACGTAGAACGTTTTCGAGGGCGACGCGATGCCTTCGATATCGACGATACGCCCCATCATGTTGGCGGGGCCGATGTTGCGCCACCGCAGGGCGTTGACGACGGCATCGCTGGCGGAAGCCTTGGGCGGCAACGCCGTCTGGGCGGCGAGCGGACTGGCCATCAGACCGGACAAACCGGCACCGAGGGCAAGGACGCGAATATTTCGCATGTGCGAGTTGAGCATAGGTGGACCGACATCGCCCGAGGGAACGTGGGCGGGACCAACTATGGGCTACGCCGTGGCGACCCGCAATGTTGTCGCGACGGGGGCTGCGTGGAATGGGTCGGTTGGCGGCCGCGGATTCGCGTGGTGGCGGGCCGGTAACAGCGGAAAGAGCAATACCGCGAATTTTCGCGGGCATAGCACGGATCTGCTCCGTGGGTGCGACCAAGGTCGCTGTTGTTAGGAAAGTTTGGCATTTTTTGATTGAACAACCAAGCAACGATGCTTTGGCTCGATGCGATGGCCCGTGGCACGCCGATCGGCTTTTCCGTGTTGGTTCTGTAAAATCGGTGGTATCCATGTTCCGGCTGTTGCAATCTTGCGGATTCACCGCCGGTCGTGCCGTAGACAGATTGCGAACAGCCCTACCGCGAATGTTCACGGGCATAACACGGATCTGCTCCGGGTGTGCGACTGGACTTGACCCGATTTGACGGACACATGGTTCACGCTGCTCGCGCCATTTGACGGAGCTGGTGTTCGTACTGCTGCGGACTCACAAAGCCTAACGAAACTGTAGGAAAAGTCCCGAAACATGCCAATGTGGAAACGGAACTTGATAGCACGCAACGGGTTGGTCCTGCGTCGAATGTGGCGTCGGCTCGCCTCGCTGTCGAGCGTGCGGTACAACAAACGGCTGGATCGCTTCACGCTGCGCGGCCGCACGAAAGTGAACGGTCAGTGGCTGCTCTTTTGCCTGGTGCACAACATCGAAAAGCTCACTCACGCGGGGTATGCCGCGTAAATCACGGGGCGGGAGGGCCGCGTGCGGTCGCGCATGACGCGCGTATCGCGCGTACCGCTCCGCGACACCAGTTATCAATGCCGAATCGAATGACCGAGCACTGTTTTCGCGCGACTTGGGGCCTTTACGGTCAGTACGTTGAGGCTTTTTCTACAGCCTCAACGCCGAGTGCTGCCGCTCCCTATTGTACCAGTGCTCGATGACGTCCGTCAGGGCCACCTTGGCGTCGTGATGCGAATGCAGCACGGTGTGCGCGAGGAGTTCGTGTTCGAGCGTCGCAAAGAACTTTCGGCAACGGCGTTGTCCCGGCAGTCCCCCTTGCGGCTCATGCTCTGGCGCACCTGCTGCTGCGCGAGGGCGGTGAGGTACTCCGCGCTCGCGTGCTGCCCGGACTTAAACGTGTGTTGCAGCAGTCCCGCCGACGGCGGCCGACGCGCGACGGCCTGCTGCAGGGCACGTAGCGGCAGCGCCGTGGCCATCGACGCGCTGGTCGCCCAGCCGATCACCAACCACGACGCGAGATCGATCAGCACCGCGAGATAGAGCCAGCCACTGCGCGTCGGGATGTAGGTCATATCGCCCACCCACGCACGATTCGACACGGGATGATCCGTGATCGCGAACCGCCTCGCCAACAGATTCTGGGCAATAGGATCCGCGTGCCGTGAGTCCGTGGTGCACACGAAGGCCTGCGGCACGCGCGCCCGCAGGCCTTCCGTGCGCATCACGCGCGCGATGCGATGCTTCCCCACATGTACGTCCTGCGCGCGCACGGCCCGCAGGATGCGCGGCGCCCCGTAGCGGCTCATGGCTCTTGGTGAACGCGGCGCGGACGTGCACGAGCAGCTGTTCATCGGCCCGCGAGGATCGATGGTCCCTGCACCAAGCGCGCCTTGGCCTCGTAGTACCCGCTCAGACTGACGCCCAAGGCCCGACACATGCGCTGCACCGGAAACTGGCCCCAATGCGCGGTAATGGCGGCGGACTTGTCGCTCCCCGCGACTCCCTCGCGAAGTACGCCGCCGCACCTTCTCCTACTCGCTCGGCAACCGGCCCTGACCAAGAAACACATCCGTCAGCGGCGCCCCACCCTGCGCCGCCAGCTGGTGCGCCCACACGCGCAACATCTCGGGCCGTACATCCAAGTCGCGCCCGATCTGCGTCACGCTAATGCCCTGCGCCCGGCGCTCCGCCATCCGCCGCACCGCTTCCTGCTTGAACTCGGCAAGAAAGATCCGCCGCGTCCGGTTGCTCGATTTCGCTTCCTTCGCCACCGTCACACCTCCACTCCGACAATCTACGCGGAGTTAGCTTGGTGTCCGGAAAGCCGAGTCAAGTCCAACCCGCGCTAACAACCACCCGGCTAGCGTCGACGAAACGGCACAATGAGATCACGCGAACGATTCGTCACCGTGTCGGATTCAGCGACAAACGGAAGCCAGACGGTTTCCCGCACAGAACGACTTATTCCCTCCGCGGTCCGATCGCCGCTTTTAGTGGATGTCGCCGTCACCGTGACGAGCACCGAATCTGGTCGGGCTGCCGCACTTCGCCGAAGTCGCAACGAATAGCTGCCGGAGGTCGAGGTGATGCTGGTGACCACTGTATAGAAGCCGCTGGAATCCGGGACGCTCCCGACGAGCCGAAACGAATCGAGGGGAACACCGTCGAGATCCACTACGCGACCGCGAACTGCAGCGAGTCCGACTGTCGCGGCTTCGCCAGTGGGGCCGACTGTCGGAGCTGTCGAGCAAGCAGAAAGTGTTGCCGCTAGGATCACACACATCAAGCCCACGCGTACGCTTGTCTCGGATTGAGTCTTCGACATGAACCGTCCGTCAGAGGTTGTAAAGATTAAAGCGCCACAGCGCGCGAAACAGACTTTGATTCGGCAGTGGTGTCGATGCATCGTACGATAGTCCGCTATAAACGGCCCACGACCCAATGGCCGAGCTCGGCGCAAATGCACGCTCGCCAACTGAACCTGCAGCGCAGTTGATGAACTGATCGGAGTGGCTCAACAATGCGGAGTTTGGGCTTACGAGACGGCATTGTTTCATTATCTGCGTGATAGCGAAAAGGCTAATCGAAACACTGTCGTCATCGGCGGTGATTCCGTCAATGTCTGCCTGCGTGTCAGCGAGGTCCATGAACAGCGCCGCGATGCTCGCCTCTATCAGAAGACCGTTTCCTAACGACCGGTAGGGGTTGGCTTCAAGTTCACCCTGATGCAAGCCATCTCCGAACGCCAGCGACCCGTCGATTGAATTTATGACGCGCGCTGCGAAGAAGTCCGCGAAGCCCTCGATGAACGCACATGATGTGGTGTAGGGCTGGTTGTAGGCGTGAACATTACTTGGACTGCTGCAGAAGTACGTTGCCCAAGGTTCAATCGCCACGTAATGAAACGCGTGCCCGTACTCATGAACGACGTTAATGACTCCATTGCGCCCGACGGCACTATTTGGACCTATTCGAATAAAGTCGAGTCCGGGATCATAATTGGTAGCAAAGGCTGCACCGTTGCTCACGCGATACGTGATTGGACTTCGGCTTCGTCCGAACATCGTACTTACGTTGACGTTGTAGCGAAGATGGTTCACAAAAACCTGCGCGGCCTCGTTATTAATTACCGCTAAATCAACTTGTTGACCTAGCGAGGAGGCAAATATCGAGCCGTTCACGCCGGCGAAGTTGTTGCTGCTTCCGTTTACCTGCACGCCTAGGCCAGTGAGCGCTCCCTGAACACTTATTCGGTATGCCTCTGGAGTGTTGCAATCTACAGAGAAGATACCCTGCGCATTCGCTGCAAGGTCGAAGTATCCAACTGGCTCATCATCGATGCTTGCGCAGTAGCCGTAAACCCTTGCGCCTGCCACCCCCTGAGTTGAATAGGCGCCCGATGCGAAATCGAAGCGCTGATAGGTGATGCGTCCGTTAAAGTCGGACGTCGACACGCTCGATACGGCAGCGGCAGAATACGACGGCTGATGCTGGGGTGACAGAGACACGGCAGGCGTCAGACGAGGACGGAACTCTCCGGTCGAGCCCTCGGTCAAGTATCGAGACGTATCGTCAAGAATTCGAGGGTCATACTGGTCATCAATTCGGCCACCCTGTTTGTCAATCAGAATCCAACGGTTGCTGGTGACGACATTCGACACCGGAACACCGAGGTCGCGATCCTGGGTTTGCTCTTCGGCTGACGATGTACTTACGGACGTAATGACCGGATAGTATCCCGGAGCGGCGAACGTCACCGCAGTATTGTGCGAAACCAAGCTGCCTGATGCAGCCGATATATTCTTTGTCGCCATTTGTTTTCGGCTTCCGTCGATGCTCTTCGCGTGCACAGCTCGCAAGCTCAGCTGACTTGCCGATGTACCCCGAAGGCCTCGAATTTCACTCGAGAGGATTAGAGTCGCTCCCGGTGTGAATTCTCCTGTCGCGCGCAACTCAACGTCGACTCGGTCTCGCCGTTCGAAGGTGGCCGTTGCGCTACCGCTCTCAACCCTGTCCACGATCGTCGCCTTTGGACTGTCGACTCGCGGAGCAAGAGCGGATTCCGAGCATGCGCCAAGGAATAGAGCGATGCCAAGGTGTTTCGCAATTCGATCGCAGCCTGCATTTCTCTTTCTCACGTTTTGACTCACCATGGTAATTTGAAAATGAACATTGAAGGTACAAGCTCGTGGCCTATCGGGCGCACTTAACGAACGAAGCCTCGTTTCTTTTCAATGTCAAGAGCACTCAGGCGACGGGGTCTGTCCCAAGTCTAGTTGAAATTCGGGTGGTGCCTCCATACTGAAGCGTTGATCCCGGCCAGGATTCGCACTTCACTACAGAGGGCACCACCCATGCGAAGAGTACGAAAGGAAACGCGTGCGCACCAGCCAGCCGCATCACCGCCGATCCAGACGGTCGCGCCGTTGGACGATGGCACCGTGGCGCTGTCGCTGATACAGGCCCTGATCCCGTTGGGGCTCAAGGCCGTGCAGGACGCGCTGCAGC
The DNA here is from genome assembly GCF_031426495.1 of Gemmatimonas sp. Taxonomy (NCBI): domain Bacteria; kingdom Pseudomonadati; phylum Gemmatimonadota; class Gemmatimonadia; order Gemmatimonadales; family Gemmatimonadaceae; genus Gemmatimonas; species Gemmatimonas sp. The sequence continues at coordinate 67,879 of NZ_JANPLK010000013.1, forward strand.
AGGAGGTCACGGCGTTGGCGGGTGCGCGGTACGCGCATCGCGATGGCCATGCCGGGATCGCCCGATGGGGCTCGCAAGCTGGGTCGATTTTCCTCGCCGATCAGAAAGTGCCGATCATCGTCCACCGCGTGCGGGATCGAGACGCCGGCACCGAAGTCCCGCTCGCGACCTACGCACAGTTGCAGACGCCGCGCGCGCGGGATGTAGGGTTGTTTCGTCGCGTGTTGGGCGGCCTGTCGTGTCGCGAGTACGAAGCCGCGGCGGAAGCGGTGCCCGAAGCGTTTGGGCTGGCCAAGTCGAGCGTCTCCCGGCGCTTCATCGGGGCGAGTGCCCACACGCTGCGCGCGTTCCACGAGCGGCGGCACGATGGTCGCGAGTGGCTCGTGTTGCTGCTCGACGGCAAGTCCTTCGCGGCCGATCAAGTGGTGATCGCGTTGGGGGTCACGAGCACCCGCGAGAAGCGCGTCTTGGGACTCGTGCAAACCGCCACCGAGAACAAGCGCGTGTGCGCCGCGTTTCTCCGCGAGCTGATCGAGCGCGGCTTCCGTGCGCCCACCGGCCTGCTGGTGGTGCTCGACGGGGCCAAGGGCCTGCGCGCCGCCGTCCGCGACGTGTTCGGCGACGACGTGCCGGTGCAGCGGTGCCAGTGGCACAAGCGGGAGAATGTCGTCAGCTATTTGACGACGTCCCTGCAGGTGATCTGGCGGCGCAAGCTGCAGGCGGCGTACCAACACGCCACCTACGAGGACGCCAAGCGCGCGCTGCAAAAACTCGTAACCGAATTAGCGAAGCTCAACGAGTCCGCAGCGCGGAGTCTCGAGGCGGGCCTGGAGGACACGCTGACGCTGCATCGGCTCGACGTCTTCGCCGAGCTGGGCACCAGCTTCAAGACCACCAATCTCATCGAAAGTGTGATGGCCCGCATCGAAGCCAAAACGCGCCGGGTAGGTCGCTGGCGAACGAGCGATCAGAAGCAGCGATGGTGCGCGGCCACGCTCTTGCACATCGAACAGAATTTCCGGCGCGTGAAAGGATGCAAACACCTGCCCTTGCTCCAGCGCGCGCTAACTGGCAAACTCCCCGTCCGCCTCGCGCTTGCGTGAGCGGTTTTCATAAGGCACTCACCCGAATTTCAACTGAAGACGGGACACACCCAAGGCGACGGCAGGCGACCCAAGGAGGCAACGCAGCTTTAGCTTGAAGGCTATGGGGTGAAGGCTGGGGACGGCACCAAACTCGCTGCACGACGCATCGTTTCCGCCTCCTCACTCTCCTCGAGCGCCGGCGCCAGCAGCTTGTAGAGCACCGGCGTGACCAACCGCGCGATCAGGGTGCTCGACACCAGTCCACCAATGATCACCCAAGCTAGCGGCGAGTACAGCCCCGATCCCTGAAACGCCAGCGGCAGCAACCCACCAATGGCCGTCATCGTCGTGAGCACGATCGGCAGGAAGCGGATCTCGCCCGCCTGCTGAATCGCGTCATCCAGACTCACCCCTTGTCGCCGCAGCTGATCGGTGAAGTCCACCAGCAGAATGCTGGTCTTGATCTCGATGCCTACCAGCGCCACGAAGCCGATCATCGCGGTGAACGACAACGTGTAGCCACTCAGCAGCAGCGCCACGATACCACCTACCAAGCCCAGCGGAATCACCGACGCGACCACGAGCGTGGTGCGGAAGTCGCGGAACTCGAGGACCAGAATGGCGAGAATCGCGAACACCGCCACGATGATCGCGCCGCCGATGCCGCCAAAGCTTTCCTCGCGGCTCTCGATCTCACCGGCCGGGTGCATCACGTAGCCCACCGGCAGCGCGATGGAATCGAGCGCGGCCATGACCTGCTTCGTCACGGCGTCGGTGTTGTACCCGGAGCGCACGTAGCTCGTGATCGTGACCGAGCGCTGACGGTTCACATGGTCGATCGTGGTCGGCGACGCACTGAAGCGCATGGACGCGATCTGCGACAGCGGAATCATCGCCCCCGTCACGCTGCTTACCTGAATGCGATCGAGTGCCTCGGGCGCCGGTCGGCCGTTGTGCGCGATGCGCACCATGAGCGGATACTCGTCGCCGTTCGCGGCGCGAATCTTCCCCGCCTCCAGTCCCGCGATCCCTAACCGCAGCGTACGCTCCACTTCCACACTCGGGATGCCCAGCAAGCCCGCCTTCTGCTTGTCGACCACCAGCGTGAGATCCGAGCGCCGCAGTCGCACGGGGTTGTTCACATACTGCGTGCCCTCCGTGCGCTTGAACACCGCGTCGTACCGCGCGGCGATCCGCTGAAGCGTATCGAGGCTGGTGCCCTCAATGCGCATCGCGATCGGCGCGTCGATGGGCGGTCCGTTCTCGAACTCTTTCAGCTCGATGCGCGCGCCCGGATACAACGCCAACCGCTGCCGCAACGAATCCAGCGCCAGTGGCGTGCGCACATTGTGGTACGCGTTCAACAGCACGATCAGCTGCCCACGATTGGGCGCCTCGGCCCGCTGGAACACGTTGTAGTACACCGCCGGATTGTCCTTGCCGACATTGGCGAACACGCCCCGCGTACCGGGATGCTGCCGGATCACCGCTTCGGCATACCGCGCCGCGCGATCGGTTTCCGCCAGCGACGTGCCCTCAGGCGTTTCGATGTCTACGTGATACTGCGGCGTGCCGGCCTTGGGAAACAGCGAGAAGCCTACCGCCGGCACCAAGGCCACCGAGCCCACCACCAGCAGCAGGGCGAGCACCAGCGTGGTACGCGGCGCCGCCAACGCGCGATGCAACAACGGCGCATACGTGCGATGAATGCCGCGATCGAGCCACTGCAGCACGCGATTGCCCTCGGCGTGCTCGGTGCGCGGCATGAGTCGGCTGGCCAGCCACGGAATGATCGTGAGCGACACGAACAACGACGACACCACCGCAAACACCACCGCGATTGGCAGCGACCGGATGTACTTGCCCGCCAAGCCCGGCAGGAACAACAGCGGCAGGAAGGCGAAGATCAGCGTGCCCGTCGCACCCAACACCGCGACGCCAATCTGCTTGGTGCCTTCGATGGCAGCCTCGGTGCGCGTGTATCCGTTGCGAAGAAATCGTGAAATGTTCTCGACCACCACGATCGAATCGTCCACCAACAGCCCCAACGCAATCACGAAGCCCACGATGGAGAGCTGATTGATGCTGTAGCCCGTGGCGTACAGCAGCATCACCGCCATGGCCAGCGACAGCGGAATCGAGATCATCACGATCACCGACGCGCGGGTCCCCAGCGGCAGCAACGTGATCAGCACCAACAGCAGGGCGATGGCGAAGTCTTTGCCAAGTTGCCCCAAGCGGCTGTCCACGTTCTGCGACTGATCGAAGCCCCGCGCCAGCGTGATGCCCTTGGGTAGGCCTTTCTCGAGTACATCGAGCGCCTCCCACACATCGGTTTTCACCGCCGACACGTTCTTGCCCTTCTGCACCGCGACCGTCACCCACATCGCGCGCTGTCCGTTCCAGCGACCCATGTGGACCGCGTCGCCATCGCCCCACTGCACCGTGGCCACATCCTGCACGCGCACTACCGCCCCATTGGCGCCCGCAATCACGGTGCGCTGCACATCCTCGGCGTTCTTGTAGCGACCGGTCGTGGCAATGTTGTAGCGACGCGTGCCGACATCCACCGATCCGCCGGGGATCTGGGCATTGTCACTGCCCAGCGCGTTCAACACCTGCGCCGGCGTGAGACCGAGTCGCGCCATGCGCCCGAGATCGAGCGTGACCTGCATCTCGCGCGGTGGCGCCGCCCAGCGCTCCGCCTTCTTCACACCGGGCACGCGCTCCAGTGCGTCTTCAAAGCGCTTGGCCATGTCGTCCACCTGCGCATACGGAGCCTGCGGCGCCACCAGCGCCACCTGAAACACCGTGAGATCGGAGTTCTCGTTGCGCAGCACTTCCAGCCGTTGCAACGCCGCCGGCAGCTCGGCCCGCAGCGCGTTCACCTCACGGATCACCTGATCGTACTTGCGCTCGGCATCCGATTCCGACTCGAACTCGATCTTGATCACCGATAGCCCGTCGCTGCTCGTCGACTCCAGCTTCTTCACCTCGGTAAGCGACTTGAGCTGCTTCTCGATCGGCTCGGTGACCAGCTGCTCCATGTCCTCCGGCGACGCGCCGGGATACACCGCCACCGTGGTGAAGATCGGCACCGGAAAATCGGGATCTTCGGCGCGCGGAATCGCCATCCAACTTGTCACGCCGAGTGCCCCGAACATGAGGAACAGCAGCACCGTGAACTGCCACCGTTTGACCGAGAATTCGGCCAGCTTGCCCAGGAAGTTCATGGCAGCACCGCCGTGCGCTTCGCAACGTTCGCCTTCAACGCAGCATCGAGCGTATCTGCGGTGACGATGCGCACCCGAGCACCGGGCGTGACGTACGCCGCGCCGCGCGTCACGATGCGTGTATCGGGCGCGAGCCCTTCCACCAAGGCACGGTCGCCGGTCACACCAGTTACGCGTACGCGCTGGGGCTGCGCGATCATGTCGCCTGACGCCCCACTCGCGGGCGCGACCGTGTACACCGTCGCGGAATCGCGATCGGCCTCGAGCAGGGCGTCCACCGATACCGACGCCGATGCCGTTTCGCCGCGTGTGGCGACTTTGGCGTCACCGCGCGTCGCGATGGCGACCGACCCCACGAGTCCGCTAGGCAGTGCGTCGGCGCCATTCACGGTGATCTCGACGGCGTAGGTGCCGGTGCGAGGATCCGCCGAGCGACCAAGCATCTGCACGCGCCCGGTGAAAGTGCGCGAGGGCAGCGCATCGAAGTGCACTGTGGCGGCGTCGCCCAGTTGCACACGCAGCGCATCGCGGTCGGGCAGTCCCACCCGGAGCACTCGTCCGCGACGCGAGCCGCCCAACTGGATGATCGGCGTGCCTGCCGACACGTTCGAACCGGCCGTGACCAGTCGCTGCAGCACGATACCGCCTTCCGGCGCCACGATCGTGGCGTACTCGCGATTCACCTTGGCGGTGACGAGATCCGACCGCGCTGCCTCGAGCGCCGACGTAGCATCCTGCAGTTGCACGAGCGTGGCCACACTGTCGGCAGCCAGCCGTTGCACCCGGGCCTGATCGCGCTGAGCCTTGTCGAAGCCCACCTGCGCTTTGTCGACGGCGGCGTTGATCTCGCGCAGGTCGAGCGAGGCGAGCAGTTGCCCGCGCTGCACCGTGGCGCCTTCGTCAACCAACACGCGCGCCACGATGCCGCCGATCTTGAACGCCAGCGGGATCTCATCGCGAGAGCCGAAGGTACCGGTGGCGGTGACCGCAGTGGCGCGGGTATCGCTGGTGACGGTGGCGACGTTTACCGACACCGCTGGTGCGCGCGCGGCGACATCCTGCTCAGCTGCCGGCGCCCTGTCGCAGGCCGCCAACAGCGGCAACATGGCCGCCGACAGCAGCATGGTGGGGCGAAGCATATGCGAGGTGCGGGGGCTGGTCGTCGTCATTGTCATGTTCGTGGGGGTGGAGGGGGTAGGCATGATTGATCCTTGGCTCGGCGCATCGACTCAGTTGGGGAGCGCGCGCAAGGCGGCGGCGCGCTCGAGTTCCACCACGCGGGTGGCGAAGATGAAGCGCGTGATCACCTGGTTGATTGCAGCCGATGTGAACGCGGTGCGTGCGCTCAGGAACTCCACCGGCGTGGCAAGTCCCTCGGCGAAGCGGCGCTGCACCAACGCGAAGGCGCGCTCGGCACTTGCCAGTCGATCGCCTGCGGTGGTCAGCGTGCTGCGGGCCGACTGCACGGCGTCGTACGCGTTGCCGACCTGCAACGCGATGGCGCGCTCAGCCTCACGCTGGCGATACTCCGCCTCCGTGCGCGTGGCGTTCGCCTGTTCGCGACGGGCGGCGTCCTGCCCGCCGTTGAAGGCGTTCCACGATAGCACCAACGAGGCGAGGCCCACGTCGCTACGGCTATTGAAGCGATAGCGATCACCTTGCACGCCGTAGCTCGCCGCCAGCGCGAGGTTCGGCAGGTAGGCGGAGCTGGCAATGCGCTGCTGCGCGCGGGCGAGCGAGATCCCGCTGCCAGCCTGCGCAAGCTCTTCACGGTGCGCCAAGGAATGGGCCAGCACCGCGCTCCGCGACAGCGTATCGACGTGCAGCAGTGTGCTGTCATCAACGAGCGTGATGGCCGAGTCGTCGTCACGATTGCGCAGCAGGTTGAAGCCGCGCTGCGCGGCATGGCGTTGTCGCTTTGCCTCTTCGATCTGCTGCAACAGCTCGCTGCGTTCGGCCCTCGCACGCAGCAGCACATCGGGCGTGGCTTGTCCGGCGCCAATGAGGCGCTCGCTCACCCGTACGTTCTCGTCGAGCACCGGTAGCGTGAACTCGAGCGTTTCGACGGCGCGGACCGTGCTGGCGTAGCCGAGCCAAGCTTGCTGGATATCGGCGGCGAGCTGTCGCATGGCACCTTTGCGCGTGGCGCCGGCGAGGTCGCGTTGGGCCCGCGCTGCGGCACGTGCGCCGAAGAGGGCGTCGTTGAAGAGCGGTTGGGTGAGCTCGAGCTTGGTTTCCTGACGGAACGGAAGGGTCGCGTTCACGTTGGTCGGAAACCGGGATTCGCCGATGAGCTGGTTGAGCGCGGCGTAGGCCGGGTTGATGAAGTCGCCGATGTTGACGACGCCGCTGAACTCGGAGTACCGGGCGTTCAGGCCGACCGTGGGGAGGAATCGCCCGTTGGCCTCGCGCACTCCGGCGTTGGCGCGGGAGAGCGCGACCGACTGCTGCGCGATCGCGAGATTGGCGGCGAGCGCCTCGGCCACGTAGCCATCGAGGAGCTGCCTGGCGGTGGTGGCGCTCTGCGCGTTGGCCGCGGCGGAGAAGGCGACCGAGAGCGCGGTGGTGAGCAGTAGAGGCAGCCAGCGGTTCGCTCTAAATGGCGGTAGTGTGTAGAACATTGCTAGTTAATAGAACGCTGTTAAGTGGATGGGTCGAAAGAAGGACGCCGAGGCGTCCGATGGATCTGAAGACCTGACGGAATTTCGTCAGGACGAGTTTCGCAGGCTGCCGCGGATCATGGCGTCGCACATGGTGCGGACGGTTTCGCGGGGATCCCGGAGCACGATGTGCGGATCATTGCAGTGGGTGAACCAGAGCGAGATAATGCCATGGATGCCGCCCCAGAACATCTGGGCAAGCTCCGGGGCGTCGCTCAGCTCGGGGCGATAGACGCCCTTGTCGATCCCTTCGGTGACGGTCTGCAGCAGAAAGCCGTAGGCATCCTCGTCTGGTGATGTTATCGCATTTCCAGAGGCGTCAACCATCGGCTGTTTTAATGATGTCATAAACATGAACCGATACTGGCTCGGATTATCGAGCGCGAAGTCGGTGTACGCCAAGCCCATCCGCCGCAGTCGTTCCACTGGGTCCTCGATCCGCCCAATCTTGTACATCGCCTGACCGAGCGCACGGAAGTCGGCCATGCACAGCTCCACGATCAGGGCGTCCTTGTCCCGAAAGTGGTGGTAGATCGCCGTCGGCGTGTAGCCGATCTTGGCGGCGATCGCCCGCATCGTGGTGGCCTCTACGCCGTCGGTCACGAACAGCTCCCGCGCCGCGTCCAGGATAGCCTGTCGCGTCTCGGCCTTTTGCCGTTCCCGGCGGGCCAGCGAAGCAGTGCGGATGGCGGAGGTGGTCATGACCAGAAAGGTGGGAGGTTCACTTAACACTGTCAAGTGGCTGACGTCGAAGCTCAGCTGCCGCTGGCGCGAAACATGAGGCACTACGCAACCACAATACACCGCGCCGCCCGCAGATCGTCTAGCGTGGGCAACTCCTTCGCCTGTGGCACCCCGAACGGGAGAGGACGAGACCCGAGCCGATGAGCGATGTCTCGTACCGCGGCCTCGCCTGACAGCAAGAGCGAAGTCGTGCGCATGGTGTGACGTCGACGTGTCCCGTGTCACCGCACGGAACACCGAATGGGACGAAACTCAGCGAGCCCAGCGACGCGCTACCGAATTCGGTGTAGCATTCACGAGCCAACCATGACGATCCAAGTGCTCACGGTAGTTCCCTCGCGCGCCTTTCGCGACCGCCTCAGTGCGGCGGCGGCATTGGTCGTACTCGCCATCGGCAGTCCGTGGAAGCCCCTCGCGGCACAGGCGCGCGTCGGTCCCGACCGACCGCTGGTCCTGGCCGGCGCCTGGTCGCTGCCCGACGCCGAGTCGTTGGTGTCGAAAGCCATTGTACGGATCATTACGCAGGACCGCCCGGCTGGTATCCCGATCGCCGAGTACAGCGCGAAACGGTTCGGGCGGGCGGCGACGAGCGAGGCCGTGCGGCAGTACAACGGTCAAACGCTGTCGGCGATCACGTTCGCCCCGATCGCCGACTGGCCCGAGACCCGCGCCCTCGACATCGACCCGTGCCCCGCCGTGGGCGGCGTGGGATGCCCCACGCCAACCGGCGTCTGGGTGGCGATCACCCGCATCGAACGTGGTGAACTGCCGCACGAGATCAATCTCTCGTACACCACCCAGTTCACCGCCGCGCCCGCCCTCGAGGGTCAGTTGCCGCAGACCAACCGCTACACCTTCTGCGAACGCTGGCTCCGCGTGGGCGGCACCTGGAAGTACGACGGCTTCGTGAAGATGGTGCCGCAGTAGGCAGATGCTTCCGCTGTTCAATCCGCGGGCATTCGCGAAAATCCGCGGTAAAGCTGTTCAGTTCTCTAGAAAACCAAACAGCCTTACCGCTGATCAACGCGGATAAATCACAGATTGCTTTCGCCAGCACGACGACCACCGCGGCGTGCACCCAGTCAAACAATTTTTTGGCTGTTCAATCCGCGGGCATCGGTGACAATTCGCGGTAAAGCTGTTTGTTATTCCGCTACGCCGACTCCGCCTTCGACATGAGCGTGTGCCGCCGGCCCAGCCAGAGGGCGATGACCAGCCATACCGCGCTCATCGGCGCCGCGATCAATGCGATGGAACTCACCGCGAGACCGGCGGCCGACATGCCGGCGTAGCTCCACGCGCCGATCTGGTCACCGCTGCGGTACGCAAACGTGTCGATGAAGTTCTTCGCCTTGTATTTGTCTTCGGCCGGGATCACCGAGAAGAGCACCTCGCGGCCCGGATTGGCGAACGCGTAGTTGCCGGCGCGACGGATGACCGTGAACGCCACGAACAGCGACAGCGATGGCCAGATACCGAGCGCGCCGAAACCGATCACGCTCACCAGCGGCAGGATCGCGAGCGTCATCCCGACGCCGATCCACTTGATTACGCGACCCGAAATGAACAGCTGCGCCAGCACCGTCAGCAGCTGCACGTAAAAATCGAGGTTGGCCAGAAACGCCGTGCGCGACTCACGATCGGTGAACTTGGCACCCACGATCTCCGCCTGCTGGAAGTACAGCACCGTGGTGCCGATCGTGAACAGCAGCATGAACAGACAGATGCCGAGCAGGTACGGCGAGCGCAGCACGTGCGTGATGCCTGCCAGTGAGCCGCCGCCCACCGAGCGCTGAGCCGCCTCTCGATCACGCGTTTCGGCGCGGAAGCTCGGCGGAAATTGCCGAAGCACCTGTACGCCGCACTCGAGCAACAGCACCGACATCAACATCAACATCGGCGTGCCGACTTCAGTCGCCATCAGCGACGTGAACTTGGAGCCGAACATGCCGCCCAGCGTGCCGCCCACGCCGATGAAGCCGTACAGCCGCTTGCCCTGGTTACTGTAGAACGTGTCGGCCATGAAGCCCCAGAACACCGAGGGCACGAACAGGCTGAACACACTGATGAAAATCCAGAACGCCGGGCCGAGATACTTCTCCTCGGCCGGGCCCGTGCTGTATACCGCGAAGGCGAACAGCAACAGCAGCGCGCTGAACACGCGATACACGATCGGTATGAATCGTCGCACGGGAAGACGCGACACGATCGTGGCGTACAACGGATTCGCCAGCAGTGTGGCGACGAGCGTGCCCGTGAACAACCAAGGCAGCTTCGCTGTGCCCGCCGCAACGCCGATCGCATCGCGAATGCTGCGCAAAATGAAATAGCTGGCCAGCAGAAAGAAGAAGAATGCAAAGGCGAGCAGCGTGGCCCGCCACTCGCCGTCTTCCACCGTCACCAGCTTCGCCATGATGCGACGGATCACTTGGCTCCGGATTGCTGGGCATGCCACGCGGCCAGCACGTCGCGCTCGCGCTCCGGCGCGATGCCGGCCCGCAGCTTCTCCTGCTCGGCCGCCGGTCGTGCGTGATACCAGGTGAGTGCATCGCGCACCGTGGTGGCCAGCGGACGGAACGTGAGCCCTGCCGCCAGCGCCTTCTCGATCACACTCGTGCTAAACGCCACCGTGCTCGCCCCGGTGAATGACCACACCGGCATCTCCACCCACGAGCGTACCTTCTGCGCGGTGAGAAATGATGTCGGCACCCACGTGAAGTGCGCATCGTTGCTGAAGCAGGCCTTGATGCCGTACAACAGTTCTCCGATGCCGCACACCGTGCGCGGACCTACCGCGTTGAACACACCACCCGTACGGCTCTCGCCCAAACGCACCATCCACTCGGTGAGATCGCGCACGTCGATCCACTGCGCCGGATCGTCGAGCGTACCCGGCGCGAGAATCTCGCCGCCCTTCTCGATACGCACCGGCCAGTAGGTGAACCGATCGGTGAGATCGCCCGGACCCACGATCAGCCCCGGACGCACCACCGTACCGCCGGCACCGAACGCCTCCTGTACGAGCTGCTCGCAGCGCACCTTCTTGTTGCCATACGGCACAGCGGCCGCATCGGGGCCGCTGATCGGCGCCGGCTCTTGCGTGGGATGCGTTTCGTCGGGGAATGCGCGCGTGAAATCTTTGTATGCCGCCGTGCTGCTCACGAACACATACTGCGCCACCTTTCCCTTCAGCACCGCCGCCGCATTCACGATCCACTGCGGATTCGTGGTCGGCAGATCGTACACCACATCCCACGTGCGCCCTTTCAGCGCCTCGTGTCCGTTCGGATCGTTGCGGTCGCCGATCAGCTTCTCGACCTTCGGAAACAACCCCGGCTTGGTCTTGCCGCGATTGAACAGCGTGACCGTATGCCCACGCGCCAGCGCATGCTCCACCAGGTGAGGCCCGATGTAGCCCGTCCCGCCTAACACCAGCACGCGAAGTGGCGCCGTTGAAAGCGTCACGCTCACTTGCCTACTTTGGCGTGCCACGCGGCCAGCACCGTCTTCTCCTTCTCCGGCGCGAGCCCGGCCCGCGCCTTCTCCTGCTCGGCCGCCGGACGCGTCTTGTACCAGTCGAGCGTGTGCTTCGCCGTATCGGCCAGCGGTCGCACCGTGAGGCCGGCGGCGAACGCCTTGTTGCAATTCACCGCCATGAAGCCGGCCGTGCGCCCGGAGGGCGGCATCCACACCGGCATGTCACTCCACGGCCGCACCTGATTCGCCGCCAGGAAATCGGCCGCGACCCACGTGAAATGGGCGTCGCTGCTGGTCACCGCTTTGATGCCGTACAGCATCTCGGCAATGTTCGTCGGCGACTTCGGACCGGTCGCGTTGAACGTGCCGACCGTGTGATTCTCGGCTAGCCGCACCATCCACTGCCCGAGGTCTTCGGCGTCGATGTACTGCACCGCGTCGTTCGGTGTGCCCGGCGCGAGAATCTCCCCGCCCTTGTCGATGCGCACCGGCCAGTACGAGAAGCGGTCGCTCAAATCACCAGGACCGACAATCAAGCCCGAACGGACGATGGTGACCTTGTCCTCGCCGAACTGCGCCTTGGCGTCGAACTCGCACTGCACCTTGTTCGGGCCGTAATTCGCGCCATCGTTGCTGGCCCACACCGATGGATCGCCCGGCTTGTGTAGCGGTCCACTCTCGTCCATGCCGATGATCGAGTTGTCGCTGAACACCGAGATCGTGGACACGAAAATGTACTGGCCCACGCGTCCCTTGAGCGCTTCACCGGCGCCGCGCACCCACAACGGATTGCGCGTGGGATTGTCGATCACGACGTCCCACGTGCCCTTCTTCAGTCCATCGTGCCCGCCGGCCACATTGCGATCGCCGATGATGCGCGGGACTTTCGGAAACAGCGTCGCGTTCGTCTTGCCGCGATTGAACAGCGTCACGTTGTGCTTCCGCGCCAGCGCGTACTCTACCTGATTCGGTCCGATGAATCCGGTGCCGCCCAGAATGAGAACGCGCAGCGGCTTCGGCTGCGCGCTCCCCGCTTCCGGGCGATACAGCACTGGTCGCACGCCGTCGGCGGTAAACGCCTGTGCGGCTGCGGGAAGACCAAGACCCACCGCGCCGCCGAGCAGCGCCGAGTGCTTCAGGAAGGTGCGGCGATCGAGGCTCATTTTCGGCGTCCGTCGAGTTGTTGGATGGTCTTCGTGGAAGCGGGACGTGTCTTGCGCAGCAGCGCCGATACTGATTCAGCACCCTTCAGGGCACGCAGCACGTTCTCGCCGGCGAGTCCCTTCAGTTCCGCATCGGTCCAGCCGCGCTTCAGCAGTTCGGCGAACAGCGTCGGATACGTTGAGACATCTTCGAGGCCCTGAACGGTTTCCGTGATGCCGTCGAAATCGCCGCCGATCCCCACGTGCGCCGCACCGGCGATCTTCTTGATGTGATCGAGATGATCGGCCACGTCACTGATCGTCGCGATCGGTGTGGGGTGCGCCTGACGCCACGGCGCGAAGGCCTTGAACTGCGAATCGTTGTCGTTCGGGAAGCGCTTGATGAGCGAATCCCGGATGGCGGTGACCTGCGCGCCATAGTTCGCCACCGACTGCGACACGAAGCCGGGCACGAACGTCATCATCACCACGCCGCCGTTCTTGGGCAGGCGCGAGAGAATGGAGTCGGGCACGTTGCGCGGCACATCGGTGACACCGCGCGCCGCGGCATGTGACCAGATCACCGGCGCTTCCGACACCGACAGCGCCTGACTCATCACCGCCGGTGACGTATGCGCCAGATCGACCATCATGCCGAGCCGGTTCATCTCGCGCACGACTTCCTTGCCGAAAGCGGTGAGGCCGTTGTTGCGTGGCACATCGTTCGCGGCGTCGGCCCAATCGAGCGTCACATTGTGCGTGAGCGTCATGTAGCGCGCGCCGAGTTCGTAGTACGAGCGCAAGGCGCCCAGCGAATTCTCGATCGCGTGTCCGCCTTCCATGCCCAGCAGGGAGCCGATCTTCCCCTGCGCATACGCCTTGCGCACATCGGCCGCGGTGAACGCCGGTACGAACACATCCGGATAGCGCGCAATCGTGCGCTTGGCGATGTCGATCTGCTCGAGTTGAATGCGCGCGTAGCCCGAGTCGCGTACTTCGCCAGGGATGTACACCGACCAGAACTGTCCGCCTACCATGCCTTTGCGCAGGCGCGCGATGTCGGTCATGCCGGCCGTCTTGCGGCGCAGATCATACGCCACCACATCGAGCGGATCCTTCGCCGCTTCACGCATCGCCCACGGCAGATCGTTGTGTCCGTCCACCAGCGGCGTGTTCCGCAACAGCTTGCGCACGTACGTAAGGCGGGCCTCGAGCGACGCATCCTTAATCGAGATCGCCGGGGCCGCCGGCTTCTTGGTGGCGGCCTGCGCCGCGGCCGTCGTGGGCAGGCTCATCGCCAACCCAAGACTCGTCACCACGAACCCAATACGGCGTGTCAGCATCCGAGTCGCTCCAGATAGTGTGGCAGCATCTTGCGCCACCACGGCCAGTCGTGGTTCACGTCATGCCCCCACAGGTCGAAGGTATGTCCGATCTGCTTGCGATCGAGCAGGTCGTGGAACACGCGCGTCGCGTCGGGCTTTTCGTACGCGCCCTGCCCAGCCACGATCGCAATCCGCGTGTGATGCCGCAGCGTATCGAGGGCGCCGCCCTCCATGTTCGCCACGTACCACATCGGGTTGTTGAAATAGCAGTTGTCGTCGGTGTAGCCCTTGAAGTAGCTCGGCGACAAATCGTAGAAGCCGCTCATGCCGATCAGTCCGCCAAAGAGATCGGGGCGACGGAACAGCGCGTTCGCGGCGTGGAAGCAGCCGAAGCTGGCGCCGGTGGTAATCGCGCGCGCCTGCCCGTCACCGCAGACATGGCGGATGTACGGCACGACTTCGTCTTCGATGTAGCGCGAGTACAGCGCCTGACGTCGGCCGGCTTCCGGCACCGGCAAGCTACGGTCCATCCACGCGAGCTTGTTGATGCTGTCGATCGAGAACACGCGAATGCGCCCCTGCATGAGCAGCGGCTCGATCGCTTTGATCAACCAGAAGCGCTCGTTCTCCAGAAAGTCGGCGGCGGCCGTGGGGAAGAGCAGGATGGGCTGACCACGCCATCCGTACGACACGATCGGCATTTCCAGACCGAGCGCGGGGCTGCGCCAACGATCAATCCGTTTGGGCAGCGAGGGGTCGACAAACTGTGGGGACATGCTGGGGAAAGCTCACCCGAGTGCCGCATCGGGGCCAGTGCAACCGGGGCGGACCGTTGCCAGCCGGTGACCGTTCCGTGGTCATTTGCGCGCCGGTTCGGTACCACAGCGCCTCAGGTTGAACTGTCCGAGCATACAGCCACGGACGTCACCGACCACTGGAGGCCACATGCTCGCTCGCGCATTCGACGCGTCGAACACCCCCTACCTGACGCCGGCTGGCGACGGATCGCACACGGTCGCGCCACTCGAGGCCGACGTCTTCCCACACCACGTGGACGGCATCCCACCCGGCATCGTCGAGACGGGCAAGTACGTGCTGCGCTTCGCGTGGTCCCGCCAGGATCTGCACGCGGTGCAGTCGCTGCGATACCGGGTGTTCTGCGAAGAGCTCGGTGAAGGAGCGCACGACGCCACGACGGCGACAACGACGACGGCGGCGCGTGAGGCGGATGAACGGGATCCCTGGTTTCACCACCTCATGATCTGCGAACGCAGTTCGGGAGTCGTGGTCGGCACCTACCGTTTGCAAACGGCCGTCATGGCCGCCACGCGTCATGGGTTCTACAGCGCCACGCTGTTCGAACTTGGTGCCGTACCGGGAAGCCTGCTGATGGGCGCGGTCGAAATCGGTCGCGCCTGCGTCGACCCGGCACATCGATCAGGGCGTGTCCTTCGTCTCCTGTGGAAGGGGATTGCGCGCTATCTGCAGTGGAACGACAAACGCTATCTGTTCGGTTGCTGCTCGCTCAGCGGTATCGACGTGGAGCCGGCCGTCGAGGCCTGGCGGGCCCTTCACGCGCGCAGCGCCTTCCACGACCGGATTCTGGTACGTCCGCGTCCCGCCGCGAGGGCACTTCCCGATGACGGCCGCGTGCGCCCGCTGATCGACGCCGCGTCACTCAGCGCCACCCTGCCGCCACTGTTCGAAGGCTATCTGTCGCTGGGCGCCAAGGTGTGTGGCGCACCCGCGCTCGACCACGCCTTCGGAACCACCGACTTCCTGGTGCTGCTCGACGTGCACGACATGGATGCCCGGAGCTACGCGTCCCTCTTCGGGTGAGGCGCGGCTTCGGCTGCAGTTTCGTGCGCTTCGTGGTCCGATGGCTCTGTCGTGGCGTGCTGCGCCTGCTTCGTATCGACGTGCGCACGCTCGGGCAGCTGCCACCCGGTCCGGCCCTGTTGGTGGCCAACCATCTCTCGTGGATCGACATCGTGGCGATGGTAGCGCGCTTCGATTGCACCTTCGTGGCAAAGGACGACGTGCGCCACTGGCCGTTTATCGGTGCGCTTGGCGAGGCACTCGGGGTGATCTGGATCGATCGACGTCGCAAACGCGATCTGCGACGCGCCATCGCGAAGCTCAGCGACGCGCTCCAGAGTGGCTCGCGGGTCGTGCTCTTCCCCGAGGGCACCACCACCACCGGTCGGCAGGTGTTGCCGTTCCGCTCGTCGCTGCTACAGGCAGCCGTGATGAGCCGCGTGCCGGTGGTCCCGATCGCGCTGTCGGCCCACGCCGCCGACGGTCAGGGCGAAACGCTTTGCTGGGTGGGTGAAGAAACGCTATTGGCACATCTACCGCGGGTCGTCGCGCTGCGACAGGCGACGTTCGAGATCCGCATTCTCACACCGATGGCGGCGGGGCCGACCCGCAAAGTACAGAGTGCCGCAGCCCGCGCAGTCATCGTGTCGGCGCGTCGGCTACCCATGCGCCGTCAGCCCGCCGTCGGAAACGGCGTCAGCTTTTTCGCGAAACAGAACTTCCGACCAATCGAGAGCTCTGAGCGGGAGATCGCCCGATAGCGGGCGATTTTCTCGGGATAGCGCAGAATCGTGGATTCGTGAAATCCCATGCGCAGAAACAGCGGTTCGGCTAGTGAAATGGCGAACAGCTCCGGATAGCCGCGCTCCATGGCGAGCTTTTCGGCAGCCGTGATCAGCCGCTGCCCGAGGCCGTGTCCCTGTGCGTCGGGCGCCACCGCGAGCGACACCAGTTCTACGAGGGACGGCGAGTACTCGTCGAGCGCGACCTGTCCCAACAGCTCGCCGTGGGCGCCGCGCACGACCTGATAGTCGGCCAAATGGCTCACCACGAACGCTTCGCTGCGATGCAGCGTGAGTCCGTCGGGGGCGAACATGTTGTTCAGGGCGACGATATCTGGCACATCATCGTCGTGCGCGTGCTCCACCCGAAGCGGCCAGGCGCAGCTCTCCACCGCCGGGGTTTCCGTCTCGGTGGCCATCAACGCGACGCGTACACCCGGGTCTTGCCGGCCTTGTCGAAGAGCACGACGTCGTAGGCATCCTTGTGCGATCCCTGCTCCATCCCGGGCGAGCCCATCGGCATGCCGGGCACGGCCAATCCGCGGGCCACCGGCTGCTCGCGGAGCAGCTTCTGGATCAAGTCGGCCGGCACGTGCCCTTCGATCGCGTAGGCGCCGACTCGGGCCGTGTGGCAGGATTCGAGGGCCGAGGGGACGCCGAACGAGGCCTTGACGCTGGACATGTCGGCCGTGTCGCGGACGGTGACCACAAATCCGGCCTTCTTCACGTGACTCACCCATTCCGTGCAGCAGCCGCAATTCGGGTCTTTGTAGACCGTCATCGGCGGCAACGCGGCAACGGGGGTGCGCTTCGGGGAGGGCTGGGCGACCAGCTCCCGCGCGCCGACGACCGCCGCCAACGAGGCGAGACCGAGCTGGGCGGCGGTGGTGAGGAATGCGCGCCGGTTGGGCGGGAGGGCGGAGTCCGAGTGCTGGCTCATATGAGAAGTATAGCGAATTTGAAGGCCGGTGAATTTCGTCTCGCGGACACCGATGCGGCGGCCTGAAGAATCAGCGTACCTGACCGATACTTCACTTGGCACGGCCGTGCCGGCGAAAGCTTGAGCGGTGCGCGTGTATCCAAGCGATGAAACGGACCGGCGACGGCGCCGCCGTTTCGCCGATACCCCGGTCGGAGCCGCTGGCTCCATTCGAGATCTCAATGTCCATCGTTGAAACGAACACGGTGCTCGGCCGAAGCCGAGTGGCCGCTGACCGCCTGCTGGGTCTTGTCCTGTTGGTGCATTTTCCGATCGCTCTCGCCATGGCGACGCTGCACGGCGCCTGGACGACGGCCTTCGCCGTTGCGCTGCCGATTTCGCTCGGCGCCTTCTGGTTGTCGCGATCGGCCGCCGGCGCGCAGATCACGCGGCTGGTGATTGGCATGGGATTCATGGCCTATTCAGGCATCTTCATTCATCAAGCCCATGGGATGATCGAGGCACACTTTCACGTGTTCGCGTCGCTCGCCTTCCTGCTCGTCTACCGCGATTGGCGGGTAATCGTGGCGGCCGCGGTCACGATCGCCGTGCACCATGTCGGCTTTCATGTCATGCAGGGCATGGGCGCGGGCGTCTACTTGTTGAACCATAACGTCGGTGGTCACGCGATCGTCGTGGTACATGCCCTGTTCGTGGTGTTCGAGAGTGCGATTCTGGTGTGGATGTCGGTGCAGCTGCACCGCGAGGCGGCGACCACGCAGGAGGTCTTCGAGTCGCTCGAGGCCTTGGGCGAGGGACGCGTGGACCGCGAGCCCGTTGGAGACGGCGTCGCTGCAGCGGTGCGCACGGTGATCGCGGCGGTCCGGTCACTCGATCATGGAGCGGCCGAACTCGGGCTGGCCGTGCAGGAGCGTCGCGCAATGCGCTTCGCCGAGCAGAGTGGCCTTCACGGCGCTTTCGGCTCGGTGGCCACCCGTATGGTCGACGCCTCCCGCACCGTCGAGGAGCTCCGCGTGTCCAGCGAGCGGGACCATGCCAGCACCCAGCGCTTCCTCGACACCCTTACGCCCGCCATTGTTGCCATGCGCGACGGCGACCTGACGAGCGTGATCGGGACCGGATTCGGGAAGACGTACGATGTGACGGCGACCGCGATGGATAGCGCGCTTCAGCAGCTGCGCGACGCGATCGGCGAACTGCGCTCGTCGTCCGAACAGATCGACGGCGCCTCTGGTGAGATCGCGAACGGTTCGGACAACCTGGCACAGCTCACGTCGGAGCAGGCGGCGTCGCTCGAGGAAGTGAGCGCGAGCCTGATGGAGTTGGCGTCGTTGAGCCAGTCGAACGCGGCCGATGTGGGGCAAGCCCGGACCGCCACGGCTGATGCCAGCAGCGCCGCCGGCAACGGCGTGAGCGAGGTTCAACGCCTCATGGCGGCGATGGACGAGACACGGACCGCGGCCCGCGAAACGGCCAAGATCGTGAAGACCATCGACGAGATTGCCTTCCAGACCAACCTGCTGGCGCTCAACGCGTCGGTGGAAGCAGCCCGGGCCGGCGACGCGGGTCGCGGCTTTGCGGTCGTCGCCGATGAAGTGCGGGCGCTTGCCCTGCGCTGTGCCGACGCCGCGCGAACCACGGCCGAGCTGATCGATCAAGCCGTGCAGCGGGTGGAAGGTGGCGTGTCGATTTCGAACCAAGTGGGGACGCAACTGCGCGAGGTCTCGACGCGCATCAGCAGTGTGAACGCGATCATGGAGTCGATCGGGCAGGCCACGAGCTCGCAGCAGGACGGGATCAACCAGATCCGCGATGCCGTGGCGGCCCTCAATGGCACGGTGCAGAACGCGGCCGCCAACGCCGAGGAGTCGGCCAGCGCGGCGCAGGAGCTGAGTGCGCAGGCGCGGGCGCAGCGGGCGCAGAGCGAGCGGTTCGTGGTCGATGGGGCGCCGAGGCGACGGTCAGTGCGCAAAGCGGCGTAAGGACGCCAATCGTGCGATAGGGGTGAGCGGGCGTGACCAACTGGCCACGCCCGCTTCTCGTATCTGACAGGCGAGAATCGGGGATTCCCCGACGTGATTCGGTGGGCTTCCTGACGGGCGAACGAGGTGTAGCGGCCTACACTCACCACCCATGACCCCCCTTCCACGTATCGCCAGAGGCATTCGATGACCCCCGCACCCAGCGCGGCCGCGTCGGCCGTGCCGCGCGCGTCGGCCGCGACGCTCGACCGGTTCTCGTACGATGACGCCATCGTACGCAAGTTCCTGTTCGCCACGCTCATCTGGGGCGTAGTGGGCATGCTTGTCGGTCTCCTGATCGCGCTGCAGCTCGCCAATCCCATCTTCAATTTCAACGTCGAGTGGCTGTCCTTCGGACGCTTGCGTCCGTTGCACACCAACGCGGTGATCTTTGCGTTCGCCGGCAATGCCTTCTTCACGGGCTGCTATTACTCCACGCAGCGGCTCCTGAAGGCGCGCATGTTCTCCGATGGGCTGAGCAAATTCCATTTTTGGGGTTGGCAGGCCATCATCGTGAGCGCGGCGCTCACCCTGCCGTTGGGCTTCACCCAAGCCAAGGAATACGCCGAACTCGAGTGGCCCATCGACATCGCGATTGCGGTGGTGTGGGTCGCGTTCGCGGTGAACTTCTTCGGCACGCTGATCAAGCGGCGTGAGCGCCACATCTACGTGGCGCTGTGGTTCTACATCGCGTCGATCGTGACGGTCGCCATTCTGCACATCTTCAACAACCTGTCCATGCCGGCCGGGCTGTTCAAGAGTTACAGCATCTACGCCGGTGTGCAGGACGCGTTCATGCAGTGGTGGTACGGGCACAACGCCGTGGCCTTCTTCCTGACCACGCCGTTCCTCGGCCTGATGTACTACTTCATGCCCAAGGCCGCCGAAGGGCCGGTGTTCAGCTACAAGCTGTCCATCCTGCACTTCTGGTCGCTGGTGTTCATGTACATCTGGGCCGGGCCTCACCACCTGCACTATACGGCGCTCCCCGAGTGGGCGAGCACCGTCGGCATGCTCTTCTCGGTCATGCTCTGGGCGCCCTCGTGGGGCGGCATGATCAACGGCCTGCTCACGCTGCGCGGTGCCTGGCACAAGGTCGCGTCCGACCCGGTCCTCAAGTTCTTCGTGGTCGGCATCACCGCCTACGGCATGTCCACATTCGAGGGCCCGATGCTCTCGATCAAGAGTGTCAACGCGCTCGCCCACTACACCGACTGGATCATCGCCCACGTACATACGGGCGCCCTGGGCTGGAACGGCTTCATGACGTTCGGCATGGTGTACTGGCTGCTGCCGCGGCTCTTCCAGACGGAGATCTACAGCAAGAAGGCGATGGAGCTGCACTTCTGGATTGGCTCCGTCGGCATCGTGCTGTATGTCGTCGCGATCTACAGCGCCGGCGTGACGCAGGGCCTCATGTGGCGCGCCTTCGACGAAACGGGACGCCTGGCATATCCCGACTTCGTGGAAACGGTGCTCAAGCTGATGCCGATGTACTGGATGCGCGTGGTCGGCGGCTCGTTCTTCATCGTCGGCATGTTCATCTTCGGCTGGAACATCATCATGACGTGGATGCGCCGTCCGGCTCAGTACGAGGTGCCGATCATCGAAGCGGCGCCGCTGTCGCCGAAGTACGTGGACGACAAGCCGGCGGTGCCGGCCAATGGTCTCTGGGCGCGCTTCAATCAGGTGCAGTGGCACCGCGCGTGGGAACGCGCGCCGATGCTGTTCACGGCGCTCACGATTCTTGCCGTGGTCGTGGCTTCGCTGTTCGAGATCCTGCCCACGTTCCTGATCAAGTCGAACGTGCCCACGATTGCATCGGTGAAGCCGTACACGCCGCTCGAACTGGCCGGCCGCGACATGTACATCGCGGAAGGCTGCTTCAACTGCCACTCGCAGATGGTGCGTCCGTTCCGCTACGAGACCGAGCGCTTCGGCGAGTACTCGAAACCGGGTGAGTCGGTGTACGAGCATCCGTTCCTGTGGGGCTCGCGTCGCATCGGACCCGATCTGGCACGTGAGGGCGGCAAGTATCCCGACCTCTGGCATGTGCGCCACTTCGAGAATCCGCGCGCCGTCACGGCGAAGTCGATCATGCCGGCCTACTCGCACTTCCTGACCAAGACGATCGACTTCGAGCAAATCCAGTCGCGCGTCGATGCGATGGCGATGGTTGGCGTGCCCTACGGCGATGCGGTGAACAAGGCACCGGCCATGGCGCGCGAACAGGCGAAGACGATTGCTGCCGCCATTGTCGAGCAGGGCGGTCCGCGTGGGCTCGAGGACAAGCAGATCGTGGCAATGGTGGCCTACATGCAGCGCCTCGGCCGAGACATCAAGGTGCAGAACACCACCGCGAAGGGGGCACAATGAAGCTCTCCGACATCATGAGCTACGCCGATCTCTCGAACTACGCCGAGATCGCGCTGGTGCTCTTTCTTGGGGTGTTCGTCGCCATCACGATCCGCACGTTTCTTCCATCACGGAGCCGCGAGCTGCATGAGGCGTCACTGCTGCCACTCGAGGATGATCACGTGATCACGCCTCGCTCTCAGGAGCGCTGACTGATGTCCAGCCAGGACAAGCAGGACAACAAGGACAACAAGGACAACAAGGACAACAAGGACTTCAAGTCCACGAACGACCGGCTCATCGAGCACTCGTATGACGGCATTCAAGAGTACGATAATCCGATGCCGCGCTGGTGGCTGCTCACGTTCGCTGGCACGATCATCTTCTCGGTGATCTACGTGTTCAACATCGGCCCGGTCGGCAACGGCAAGGGACGCATCGCGGACTACGAAGACGACATGAAGAAGTTCGCGTTGGCACATCCGGCGCCATCCGGTGAGATCTCCGGTGACAAGCTGCTGGCGATGGTGAAGGACAAAGACGCCGTGCATGAAGGCGAGGAGGCATTCAAGAAGTACTGCGCCTCCTGCCATCGCATGGACGCCGGTGGGTTGATTGGCCCGAACCTCACGGACAATGCGTGGATCCACGGCGGACAGCTCACCGACATCTACGAGACCGTTGCCAATGGCGTGCTCGAGAAGGGCATGCCGGCCTGGGGCACCATGCTCAAGCCGGAACAGGTCGAACAGGTCGTGGCCTACGTGGCATCGTTGCAGGGATCGAATCCTGCGAACCCGAAGGCAGCACAAGGAACACCGGTTACCCCGTGAGACCCCCTTCGGGGCGGGTACTCCCCACGCTCAACGAAGACGGCACGCGCCGCTGGATCCGTCCCAAACCCTCACACGGTGCGTGGTGGCGCAAGCGGCAGGTCGTGGCCTATCTGCTGATGGCGGCGTTTTTCGCCGCGCCACATCTGCGCGTGTTCGGCAAGCCCGTGTTTCTCATGGATCTGCCGCACCGCCAGTTCACCCTGATGGGCTACACGTTCCTGCCCACCGATACGCTGCTGTTCATGCTGGTGATGGGCAGCGGCGTGATCGGCATCTTCCTCATCACCGCGCTCTTCGGACGCGCGTGGTGTGGCTGGGCCTGTCCGCAAACTGTGTATCTCGAATTCCTGTTCCGTCCGATCGGCCGCTGGTTCGACGGCGGCTACACGGGTTCACGGAATCTCGACAAGAAGGGCTCGTGGTTCACGCCACGGCGCATCGCGAAATACCTCACGTTCTTCGCGATGGCACTGTTCGTGTCACACACGCTACTCGCGTTCTTCGTCGGCACCGATCAGCTGTATGGCTGGATGGCCAACCCTCCGTCGGAACACCCCACGGCCTTCTTCTTTGTCGTCCTGTTCACGGGATTGGTGTGGTTCAACTTCACGTACTTCCGCGAACAGACGTGCCTCATCGTGTGCCCGTACGGTCGCTGGCAGGCGGCGCTCATCGATCGTCAGTCGGTGATCGTGGCGTACGACGACGTGCGTGGCGAACCGCGTGAGCACGCCAGCAAGACCCGTGATCCGAAGGCGGGCGATTGCATCGACTGCGGCGCCTGCGTGCAGACCTGCCCGACCGGCATCGACATCCGCCACGGCCTCCAAATGGAGTGCGTGCACTGCACGCAGTGCATCGACGCCTGCGACGACATCATGACGAAGGTGGGGAAGCCCACTGGGCTGATTCGCTATTCGTCGCAGGACGCGATCGCGGGCAAGCCGCGGCATCTGCTGCGCATGCGCACGATGCTCTATCCCGTGGTGCTCACCATCCTCATCGGCAGCCTCATCACCGCCCTGTTACGCAAGCAGTCGGCCGATCTCACCGTGCTGCGCGGCGGACGCGATGGCCCGTTCACGGAAGAAGCCGACGGACGCGTATCAAACCAGATCCGCATCAAGATCACCAATCGTCGCAGCGAGGCGATGCAGTACACGGTCACGCTCGACGGGATCGCCGAGGCCGGCATTCGCGCTGACGAGATCACCGTGGTGGCCCCGGAGAATCCGCTGAAGGTCGATGCCGGCGCCACGCGGGCTACCAGCGTGTTCGTGCTGCTCCCGCGCCGGGCATTCACGAACGGCGAGCGCATGATCACCATCAGCGTCACCGACGGCCGTCGCTATCAGGAGTCGGAACAGTACCGGCTGCTCGGCCCGGTCGGGAACGCTCCAACGGGCAAATTTCGATGAAAGCGGGCATGGGCTGGCCCATCGGCATTACGGTCATTCTCGGGGCAACCGTTGCCGCGAATCTGGTGATGATGCGGATTGCGAACAACGACCCCTCCTTCTCGGTCGAGCCGGACTACTACAAGAAGGCGGTGTTCTACGACTCCACGATGGCGCAGACCCACCGCAATCTCGATCTCGGCTGGGGCGTGCAGACCTTCGCGGACTCCATCGTGGCGGGGAAACCCACGCGCCTGCGCGTGGTACTGCGCGACGAAAAAGCGTTGCCGTTGCTCGGTGCCACGGTTCAGGCGACGGTGCTCTTCAACGCGCGGGCCAATGATCTGACCACGGCTACGCTGTCCGACGAAGGCGCCGGCGTGTACACGGCCACCCTGCCGATCAACACGCCCGGCGAATGGGAAGTGCGCGTGAACGCGAAGCGCGACACGTCGCACTTCACCGCGAGCACGCGCATCACCGCCGTGCGCGCCAGCGTACGCGCCGCCGGTACCGGGCGCTCGCGATGATCGGAACGGCATCGGGCATTCTGGTGGCTAGCCTCGTAGGCAGCGTGCACTGCGCCGGTATGTGCGGCGGGTTCGTGTGCTTCTACGCGGGCTCCGGCAGCGGCACCGATGCGGCGGCCCTGCGCGCGCATGCGATGTACAACGTGGGGCGTCTCACCTCGTATCTCACGCTCGGCGCCATCGCCGGCGCGATCGGGGCCGGCGTATCGTCGTTGGGGGCATTGGCCGGACTGCAGCATGCAGCCGCGGTGGTAGCCGGTGCGTTGATGGTAGGCTGGGCGATCAGCACCATCGCCGCCCAGCGTGGCGTGCGGCTCGGTGCGCTGCGTGCTCCGGAGTCGTGGCAACGCGCGCTGGGTGGCATCCTGCACGCCGTGCGTGAACAGCCCATGGCCACGCGCGCGTGGCTCACCGGGTTGCTGACCACGATGCTGCCCTGTGGCTGGCTGTATGTCTTCGTGGCGACCGCCGGCGGTTCGGGAAGCATCCGCACCGGGGTGCTCACGATGGCGGTGTTCTGGCTCGGCACGGTACCGGCGTTGCTCGCCGTCGGACTCGGCGCGCAGCGGCTGTTCGGTCCGCTGCGCCAACGGCTGCCGATGCTGAGTGCCGCATTGGTGCTGGTCATGGGACTGCTCTCAATCTCGGGACGCTTCTCGATGCAACACGCGGGTGTCATGTAGTGCACACCACCATGATGACGGCGACCATTGCCGACGACGTGCTGTGCGCGCACTGTGGTCTGTCCGTGCCCGAGGGCTTGCTGGAAGCCGACGCCGAGCGGCAGTTCTGCTGCAGCGGCTGCCATACCGCCTTCGGGATTCTGCACGCGCACGGGCTCGATGCGTACTACGGATTCTCTGAGCGACGCGAAGCACCGATCCGGGCATCGGGGCGCAGCTACGACGAGTTCGATCATCCCGCGTTCGCCAATCTCTACGTCACCGCGCTGCCCAACGGCCTGTCACGCACCGAGCTCTATCTCGAGGGGGTGCATTGCGCGTCGTGCGTGTGGCTGGTGGAACGCGTGCCGCTGCTGGTAGCGGGCGTGCTTCGGGCTGAGCTCGATGTCCGGCGCTCCCTGGCGGTCGTCGAGTGGGATATCTCCACGGTGCCGCTGTCTCGCATCGCGCAGTCGCTCGATACGCTGGGCTATCCGCCGCATCCATTTCGCGGCGTGGCGCGGGCCGACATGCGGAAGCGCGAGGACCGCGCGATGCTGGTGCGCATCGGCATTGCGGGTGCCATCGCGATCAACGTGATGCTCGCCGCGTTGGCGCTCTACGCCGGCGAACTCAACACGATGGACGCCAACTTCACGCGCTTCTTCCGCTGGGTGAGTTTCGCGATCACGGTGCCGGCGTTCATCTGGCCGGGCCGCGTGTTCTTCACCGGCGCCTGGGCGTCGTTGCGCACGCGCGCGCTGCACATGGACTTGCCGATCGCGATCGCGCTCGCGGCCGGGTTCGTGCGCGGCGCGATGAATACGATCACCGACTCGGGTCCGATCTACTTCGACGGACTGGCGCTGCTGATTTTCGCGTTGCTGGTGGGGCGCTTCCTGCAGCAGCGCGGTCAGCGCATGGCGGTCGACGCCGCCGAAGAGTTGCACGCGATTGCGCCCAGCACGGCTCGCGTGGTCGAGAACGACATCGTGCGCGACATTCCGAGTGAGGCGCTCCTGCCGGGAATGCTACTCGATGTACGGGCGGGTGACTCCTTCCCCGCCGACGGCGTGGTGATGCGCGGGCATTCGAGTGTGAACGCGGCGCTGCTGACCGGTGAATCGCGTCCGACGTCGGTCAGCGTTGGCCAGATGGTCTACGCCGGCACGTTGAACGTCGAATCCCCGTTGCGCGTGCAGGTCGAACAGGCCGGCGAGACGAGCCGGATTGCGAAGCTCATGCGACAGGTCGAAGCGAGTGCCAAGCGTCGCGCGCCGATCGTGCAGATGGCGAATCGCATGGCGGGCATCTTCACTGCCGTCGTACTGCTGGCCGCCGCGACGACCTTTGTGATCAAGTCACAGCTGTCGGCGGCGCACGCGCTCGATGATGCGATCGCGCTCCTGATTGTGACATGCCCGTGCGCGCTTGCCCTCGCCACGCCGTTGGCGATCACCGTCGCGGTCGGGCGCGCGGCTCGTCGTGGTATGCTGATCAAGGGCGGCGATGCCCTCGAACTGCTGGCAACGCCCGGCATCATCGTGCTCGACAAGACGGGCACCATCACCGAAGGACGCACGGCCCTCGCCGCGTGGCATGGTCCCGATTGGGTGAAGCCGCTGGTGCTCGCATTGGAAGATGGATCCTCGCATCCGCTGGCCGATGGGTTTCGTCGCGCCTGGCCCGGATTGCCCACGGCCACCGTGTCCGCGTCACGCCACGTTGTCGGCGGTGGACTCGAAGGCACCGTTGATGGACGCGCCGTACGTGTCGGATCGCCGCGTTTTGTGCGGGAATCCATGATTTCGATCGATGAATCGCTGCACCCTGTGATAAATGACCTCGATCGCACACTTACGCCGGTCCATATCGCGATTGATGGCGTGCTCGTTGCTATAGCAGGTCTTGGCGATCGGGTACGCGAGGACGCACTCGTCTCGCTTCAGCAGTTGCGTGGACGCGGGTGGCGGACCGTGATGCTGAGTGGTGATGTCCAGGACGTGGTTGCGTCGGTGGGCCGGGCGCTTGCCTTCGAAGCGCAAGACTCCATCGGCGCAGTCTCGCCCGAGGACAAGCTCGCCTTTGTCGAACGACTCAAGGCCACGTCGGGCTGCACCGTTGTCATGGTGGGCGATGGCGTGAACGACGCGGCGGCGATTGCCGCCGCGCACGTGGGCATCGGTGTGCATGGCGGGGCCGAAGCGTGTCTCGCTACCGCCGACGTCTACCTCACGCGACCGGGACTCGGCGCGCTGGTCGAGCTCACGGAAGGCTCGCGCCGCACGCTGCGCGTGATTCGCCGCAATATCGCCCTCTCGATCGCGTACAATCTCATCGGAGCCAGTCTTGCGGTGTTCGGCCTGCTGACCCCGCTCATCGCCGCGATCCTCATGCCGACGAGTTCGATCACCGTCGTCCTGGGCTCTTGGTACAGCAGCACGTTTCCGCGATCGAAGACTACGGAGTCAATCTCATGAGCGTCATCTATCTGGTTCTACCGCTGGCCCTCATCATCGTGGGCGGCGCCGTGCTGGCGTTCGTGTGGAGCGCCAAGAGCGGGCAGTACGACGACCTCGAGACGCCCGCCGTGCGGGTCCTCCACGACTGACCACTGGAGCGAACGTGTGGGCGGATGGGGAAGTTGACCACGGTGGCGAACGTGTGGGCGGCGGGGGAAGCGGCGCGTCGATGCCGCCCGCCGGAATGGTCGAGCTCGCTAGACCTGTCGTAGCGCCCCTTCCGGTAGGAAATCCCACGTTCGCCCCCGTGTTCGACTTCCGGCGGGAGATCAAGCGATTGCCCCCGTGGCCCCTCTGACGAGGCGTGGCAACCGTGGCCACATTACTGCGATGAGTAACGCCCAGACGAGTTCCCATCGGGAAGGACCGGAGCGCCGCCACAATCCGCGGTTACGCGAGTTGGTGGATGAGATGCTCGCCTCCATTCGTGCGGCCGCGAATGTCGAGCTGTGGTCTCCCGAAGAGCGCGACCGCTACGAGGCCGACATGGCCCGGATCATGAAAACCGTGCGGACCCACGCCGTTAGCGGCGACACGCGCGCGCGCCTCGATTAGCGGGTCGCGACACTGCACGCTGCTGAGGATGCCGCGCTCAAGGCGCGGCTCGACGCGATTTGCGCCGAAGGATGGAGCATCTGGGAGCGTTTCGAGCGCAACGTACGCGATCGCGACTTCCATTCCTTCGTCGCCGCCGACTACGACGCGGTGCGTTCCGCCTTGTGGGCGCACCGCGCCCCCGGCGCACGCTTTCTCGAATGGGGCTCGGCCTCCGGCGTCATTACCATCATGGCCGACATCATGGGCTTCGACGCCTACGGGATCGAACTCGATGCCTCGCTGGTGACCACCGCGCGCGCCCTGGCCGGGCGCTTCGACTCACAGGCCACGTTCGTGACCGGTAGCTTTCTCCCCACCGGGTACAAGCGGCTTGGCGGTGACGACGCATCCGACACCATTGGCGACGGGCCATCGGGTTACCTCCAACTTGGCCGAGCCCTCGACGATTTCGACGTCGTGTTCGGCTACCCGTGGGATGACGACGCCCCTCTGATGCACGATCTCATGCGACAGTACGGACGACGGAACGCCTTGCTGCTGCTCAACGACACCGAACGCGGTGTGCGCGCCTATCGCGGCGGCCGCGAATTGGCGTACTCGCAGTGACGGTGCCCTCACGCCCCACCGGACTACGCCGCGAGCTCGGCGTGATCGCTCTGGCGTCCACCGGCATCTGTTCGATGGTAGGGGCCGGCATCAACATCGTCCCCTTTGCGCTGCAACGCACCGTGCCCGGTGTGGGCGACTGGGTGCTCGTGGCCTACGCCCTAGCCGCCGTCCCGGCCGCGCTGGCCGCCTTGTGCTACGCCATGCTGGGCAGCGCCATGCCGCGCGCCGGCGGATCCTATGTATACGCCAGCCGTGCGATCGGCCCCTACGCGGGCTTTCTCGCCAGCTTCTCGCAATGGTTCGGCTTGTGTATCGCCATCGGCGTGGTGTCGTATGTCATCCCACCGTTCTTGCGCGACATCGCCGCGGCGGCGCAGTGGACCACGGTGGCCGCTGCACTTGATCAGCGCCTGGTACGACTGGTACTCGCCCTGCTCTTCTTGTGGACGTTCGTGTTCGTGAACCTCCGCGGCGTGCGCGCCGTGGCAAATACGCTCCTGCCGCTCATGCTGGTGATGTTCGTATGTGGTGGTCTCGTGATTGTGACGGGCTTCTCGCATTCGCCGGCCGAGTACGTCGAACTGCTGGCGTCGCAACAGCGCGCGCTGCCGCCGGAACCGGCCCGTGCCTCGTTCTGGCTGGTCGTACCACCGGCGGCGGCAATACTGTTCTCGAGCTTCATTGGATTCGATGCTATCGCCCAGGCGGGCGGTGAGGCGAAGAACCCGACGCGCTCCATTCCGCTCGCCATCGGTCTCACGATTGCCATCGTGGGCGCGTTCTACTTTCTGTTTACCGCCGCCGTGTACCACACGGTGCCGTGGTGGCACGTGGCGGCTGAGAGTCGCGTGCGCGACGTCACCGCACCCGGATTGCTCGCACCGCTCACGTCGCCGCTGGTGGCGATCATCATGGTGTCGGGCGCGGCCGTCTCGCTCATCAATGACCTGCCCGGCATGCTGTTGGGCGTGTCACGCCTGTGCTTCGCCTGGGCGGAGGATGGCGTATTTCCGCAGGGACTAGCTGCCGTGCACAGCCGATACGGCACACCGCACGTGGCGTTGTTCGTGTCGGCCGTGCTGGCCACGATCGGCATCTTCGGTGGTCATTTCGCCGGCGACTTTTTTCTGGGCGTCGACATCCTGGTCACCGCCATGCTGGTGAACTTCATCATCATGGCGGTGTCGGTGCTGCGACTGCCGTCGCGGAATCCAGCGCTCGCGCACGCCATGCGTGTGCTACCGTCGCGCGCGTTGCAGATCACCGTGGCCGGTACGGCAGTCGTGCTGCTGTCGGTCCTGCTGGTGGTACACACCTGGCGCGACCTGCATACCGATGTCTCCGTATGGTACGCGCGCTCCACACCCGTCTGGATCATCGTGATGGTGATCGGTAGCGCGATCTACTGGCGTGAAACCCGCGCCCTCGCTCGCCGCGGCGGCGACCTGAACGCGATCACGGCTGTACTTCCTCCTGAATAGATGACCACGATTCCCCGCTACACGCTTGCGCCCGGTCTCGAGATTTCCCGTGTACTGACCGGTCTCTGGCAATTGGCCGACATGGAGCGCGACGGGCGCGTGTTCGATCGCGACGCGGCCGCGCACGCGATGACCGAGTATCTCGAGCACGGCTTCACGACCTTCGACATGGCCGATCACTACGGGTCGGCCGAAGAAGTGGCGGGCATCTTTCGCCAGCAGGGGAGGCCCGGCACATCGGTGCAGTGCCTCACCAAGTGGGTGCCCGAGCCGGGCCCGGTGACTGCCGCGGATGTGCGCACGGCCGTCGATCGCGCCTGCGCCCGACTGCGCACCGACCGCATCGATGTACTGCAGTTTCACGCCTGGACCTTCGCCGATCCGCGTTGGCTCGATGCGTTATGGTATCTGGAAGCCGAACGCGATGCCGGACGCATCGGCGCGATCGGCCTCACCAACGTCGATACCGCGCACCTGCGTGTCGCGGTGGCCAGCGGCATTCGCATTGCGAGCAATCAGGTGAGTGGATCGTTGCTCGATACGCGCTTCACCACCAAGCTCGCCCCGTATGCGTTGGCGAACGGTGTCGGCGTGCTCTGCTACGGCACGCTGCTGGGCGGATTCCTTAGTGAGCGCTGGCTGGGCGCCGCCGAGCCCGACTGGGACGGGCTGAGCACCTGGTCGCAGATGAAGTACGGCCGGTTCATTCGTGCCGCCGGTGGCTGGGCCTCGTTTCAGGGCGTGCTACGCTCGGCGCACGCGGTGGCCGCGAAGCACGGCGTCTCGATTGCCGCCGTGGCCAGCAAGTGGGTGCTCGATCAGCCCGGTGTGGCCGGCGTGATTGTCGGCGCGCGGCTCGGCCAGTCGGCACATGTGGCCGATACGGCCAAATTATTCACGTTTACGCTCGACGAAAGCGATCTGCGCACCATCGCCGACGCCCAGTCGGCGCTCTCGGCCATTCCTGGTGACTGCGGTGACGAGTATCGCCACGCGCCGTATCTCACGGCCAGCGGTGACCTCAGTCATCATGTCTCGCAGTTTCCTGCCCCGTTCACCACGCGCCCAGGCGTGAATGGACGCACGCTCGCCCTCAGCGGCACCGTGTGGGAGCCGATGGCTGGTTACAGCCGCGCCGTGCGCAAAGGCCAGTCCATCTCCGTGTCGGGCACCACCGCCACGCATGGCGATCGCCTCATCGGCGGCACCGACGCCGCCGCACAGGCGCACTTCGCGATCGACAAGATCGCCGGCGCTATCCAGTCGCTTGGGGGCACACTGGAGGACGTGGTGCGCACCCGCGTGTTCGTGTCAAACGTGGACCATTGGGAGCCGGTCGCGCGCGCCCACGGCGAGCGCTTCGGTCACATCCTGCCGGCCAATACGCTGGTGGAAGCGCAGCTCGTGGGCGCTGAGTATCTGGTGGAAATCGAAGCGGATGCTATCGTGGCAGACGCTATCGTCTCCGAAGCCTGAACATTCTTCATTCCGGACTTACTGCCATGACGCCTCGCACACGTTCTCATGCGCTGGCCGCGGCCGCGCTCGTATTGTCGGCTGCTGCGTCACCCGCTGCCGCGCAGGGTAAAGCCGCCGACCCACTCGCGGCGGAGATCGAAACGCGCATGACGGCGGTCATGCCGAAGGTGATCGCCTGGCGTCGCGACATTCATGAGCATCCCGAGCTGTCGAATCAGGAGGTGCGCACCGCTGCCCTGGTGGAGAAGCATTTGCGCGCGCTCGGACTCGAAGTGCAGCCGAACGTGGGTAAGACCGGTGTGATCGGCATTCTGCGCGGCGGCAAGCCAGGGCCGGTGGTCGCGCTGCGGGCCGATATGGACGCGCTCCCCGTGACGGAGCTGGTGGACCTGCCCTTCAAGAGCACAGTCCGCACGATGTACAACGGCCAGGAAGTCGGCGTGATGCACGCCTGCGGACACGACAATCACGTCGCGATCATGATGGGCACCGCCGAAGTGCTGGCGGGCATGAAGGAGCGCATTCCCGGCACGGTGAAGTTCATTTTCCAGCCGGCCGAGGAAGGACTCGGTGGCGCTGAGGCGATGATCGCCGACGGCGCCCTGCAGAACCCGCGTCCCTCGGCGATCTTCGGCTTGCATGTGTGGCCGTCGGCGTTGGGATCCCTCAGCACGCGCGCCGGTGGATTCATGGCCGCCGCCGATCAGATCGACATCGTCGTGAAGGGACGGCAGACGCACGGCTCGGCGCCGTGGTCGGGTGTCGATCCCATTGTAATCGCAGCGCAGATCGTGATGGGACTGCAAACCGTGGCCAGCCGGCAGATCGACGTGACCGCCGCGCCGGCGGTGATCACGATCGGCATGATTCAGGGCGGTAATCGCGGCAACATCATCCCCGACAGTGTGGTGATGATCGGTACGATCCGCACCTTCGATCCCGAGATGCGCAAAGACATTCACGCCCGCGTGAAGCGCACGGTGGAAGACATCGCGCACTCCGGCGGCGCCACGGCGCGGGTGACGTTGTCCATCGGTGGACTCATCACGCAGAACGACGCATCGCTGCTCGAGAAGATGACGCCAACGCTGCAGCGCACGGCGGGCGATGGCGGCTTTAAAACCATCAATCCCGTCACAGGCTCCGAAGACTTCCCCGCCTTCACCAAGGAGATTCCGGGACTCTTCTACTTCCTTGGCGTGGCGCCGAAGGGGATGGATCAAAAGTCTCAGCCGGCCAACCACTCGCCGCTGTTCTTCGCCGACGAGGCCGCGCTGCCGACCGGCGTGCGCGCGATGACAAATCTTGCCGTGGACTATCTCAAGAGCGGCGGCATCGCGACCGCCAAGCCGGCCATGAAGCAGTAACGAGGAAAGCGTAGCTACGCCTCGAAGAATGTCTCCGAGTGGATCAGCCAGCCCATTTCGCTGAAGCGCCACTCGGCAACATAGTTGCCGCCCTGTTCGTGCATCCCCGCCTTGAGGCGCCACCGGCCGACCCAGCGTCCGCGCTCGGTGGCGCGCATCGGGTCGGCCAGCGTGATCTGCTCGATCGTGCGCACGTAGGTCACGAACGCTTTGTCGGCGAACTGTTCGGCGAAAGCCTCGCGCGACGCGACGCGTCCGTTCAGCGTGGGGCCACCGGCCACGCCGACCACGATATCCGGTGCCATGAACGACACTGTGCGGTCGGCGTCATGCGCGGCAATCGCCTGATTGGATTGCTCGCGCAGGGTACGAATCTGTACGACTCCCGTCATGGTCACGCCGCTCACATCGTGGTGCGCTTCTTCGTCTTCACGTACTGATCGAGCCACGCTGTCATTTCGGCGAGGGCGTGTCCGACGCTCTCGCGGGCGCGGTAGCCGTGCGACTCACCCGGCAACTGCACGTAGCGCGTCGTGGTGCCGTTCCCCTTGAGCGCCTGATACATACGCTCGCTCTGAATCGGATACGTACCGGTGTTGTTGTCGGCCATGCCGTGCACCAGCAGGATCGGATCCTTGATCTTGTTGGCATACGTGAAGGGCGACATCGCACCGTACAGCTCGGGCGCATCCCAGTAGGTACGCTCTTCGCCCTGGAAGCCGAACGGCGTGAGGGTGCGATTGTACGCACCGCTCTCCGCCACGCCGGCGCGGAACAGGCGCGTGTGCGCCAGCAGGTTGGCCGTCATGGAGGCGCCATACGAGTGTCCGCCCACACCGATGCGATCGCGATCGGCCACGCCCATCGCCACGATCGTGTCCACCGCGGCCTTCGCGCTTGCGGTGAGCTGCTCGACGTACGTGTCATTCGGCTCCTTCCCATCCACGCCCACGATCGGCATGGTGGGATTGTCCATCACGCCGTATCCCTGCGTCAGCATGAAGAGATGCGACGCGCCACTGGGCCGCACGAAGCGGTACGGCGAGCCGACCACCTGTGATGCCGCTTCGCGCGAGCGGAACTCGAGCGGATACGCCCACAGGAAGAACGGCAGCGGGCCGTCCTTCGCCTTGTCGTAGCCGGCCGGCAGATAGATCGTGGCCGACAACTTCACGCCATCGGGCCGCGTATACGTGATCAGCTGGCTGGTGACACCTGAGAATACGGGCGCCGGATCGGTGAACTGCGTGAGTGCGCGCGGCGCGATGCGGCGCACGAAATCGCGCACGAAATAGTTGGGCGCGTCGGCCTTCGACTCGCGACGCGTGAGGGCGATGGTGCCTTTGACATCGAGCATCCCGATCGGCTGCTCGTAGTACGGCGCGGCACTCTGGAACAGGCGCGTCTTGGCAGCGGTGGTCAGATCAAAGCGATCGACGAACGGGCGATCGCCTTCCGGTCCGGCGCCGAGTCCGGTCAGGAACGCGACCTTTTTATCGGGCGTGGTCAGCAGCACCGTCTGGCCGCGTGCGTCACGCGTGGTGAGGAAGTCGCCGGGATCGGCGTAGCGGTCTTCGCTCGAACGCTCCCACAGCAACCGCGGTGTCTTGGCGCCCGACGGATCAATGATCCATGCGCGCGTCTTCCGTGTCTTGCCTTCGTTCTCGCGCGCAATGGCGAGACCTGCCGTGCCCCACGTGATCGCGCCGGCGCGCCAACTCGTTTCCAGCAGCGTCTTCGGGGTGCCGGTGAACGGCGCCTCGAGCAACGCAATGCGATCGCGCTTGTCGGCCTTCGAGTCGCTGTCGCCGCCGTCGAGTGCTTCCGTATACGCCAGCGTGGCATCGACATCACGACGCCACTGCACGTTACGAATACCGGCCAGAGCGCCGTTGCCACCCCATGGCACGCGCTCGATGAGCGAACGCGTGTAGATGGACTTCACCACCCCGCCGTCCATCGACCACACTTCAGTGCGCGTGGGGAAGAAGTTCAGCGGCACGGTATACGAGAACGGACGCGACAGCGTGCTGACTAGCAGGAATCGTCCATCCGGCGACGCGTTCACGTCGGTGCGCATGCCCGGCGCGCCGACCGCCTTCACGGTGCCATCAAGCGACACGATCGCGAGCTGACTCGTGCCATAGTGTTCGAAGATCGCCTCGTCGAACGGGCTCTTGAGCAAATCCTGATACGTGGCCGCACGATCACTTCGTCCGGTGAGCGCTTCCTGCACGATCGGCCCTTCCGGCGCGGACGTCATGGCCGGTGCGGCGCGGCGCGTAGCAGGCACGAAGGTGCAGGCCAGCGCGGCGGTCGACACCCACGAGCAGGGACTGCCCAGAATTGCCGTAAGACGCTGCGACGTGAGCAGCTTGGCCTGCGCCGTCGCGACATCGGCGATCCACAACGTGATCGCGTCGTCGCTGGTCACGGTGAAAGCGATCTTCTGACCGTCGGCCGACCACGACACGTTTTCAATGCTGGCGCCGGCGGGAATCGACGCTTGAATCCTGCGCGCCGCACCACCGCTCACGGCCTGAAGCGACAGACCCGTGTAGCTCTGCCCTCGCGTGGGGCCGCTGGTTTTCGGATCGAAGCGCAGACCGGCCAAGCGATACTCGAAGGCGGCCACTTCACTGATCGGTGGCAGCGCCGGGCGCTCCAACAGCAGCAGACGCTGACGGTCGGGGCTCATCTGCACCAGCGGCGTCGCCGGCTGGTCGAGAATCTGTGCGATCGGCTGCGGCGGCTGCCGGTACTGCGCCTGCGCCACGGCCGGTACGATGGCTGGAACCAGCGCCACCACAGCATATGACGCGAGGCGACGCGATGAGCGAGAGAGAAGAGTCACACGTATCCCGATGTTCGAAGTGGAACCACGACCAGCATGAACGCACGGCGTCACTGCCGCCTACCGCAGCTTCATCACCAACCCATTGTGTGCCTTGATCACGCCGGCCCGTTGAATCTCGAAGCCGTTTTCGTGGCAGTACAATCCCATCTGACGCACGTCCATCAGTTCGCGATAGCCGTGGTTCATCCAGTCGGCCATGAGATTGTAGAACACGCGCGACTTGAACTGATTGCGCGGCGTCGTCATCACGACGGTCCCGCCCGGCTTGAGGAATCGCCGGTGCATCTCGAGACACTCGGCCTTGTGCGCATCGGGGAAATGCTCCAACAGGCCGATCGATACCACCACATCGAACTCACGTCCGTACTCCAGATCGCGAATGTCGGCGACCTCGAAGTGAATGGGCATCTCATCGCGGTACCACACGCGCTGATGACCCGTGGTGGGGTCAACGCCAAGGAAGGGATAGTCGAGCGGGAACTTGCCGAAGCGGTCGGTCGCGCAAAACGCATCGTAGTCCACCAGCACGATCTCGCCGCCGGGATACATCGCGGCCAGCTGCATCGCCTCGTAGCCATCGGCCGCGCCAAGAAACAGAATGCGCGGCTTCTTCACCTCGAGCCCGGCAAACAGCGCGCGCTTGCCGCGCGGATCCCACACGGCGTCTTCCACCCGCATGATCTTGTTCCACACGGCGAGGTAGGCGATATCCTGCAGCGCCTCCTTGGCCTCGTGCAGATCCATGCGCGACAACGCCGCACCGAACTGCGACTTCGCTTGGGCTTGCGCCTCGGGCACATCGGTCAGGAAGAACTGATGGAACGCCGTATTGAACAGGCGCCACCCGTCGATGATGGGCAGGGGCTGCTGGTGGGTCTGCTCGTAGCTGGTGCGCGCACTCGACCACTTCTCCGTGCGATATGGCCGACCCACGTCCCGCCACGTGAGCGTTGACCAATCCATCGTGCTCACATCGTCGAACAGGTCGGGGGCCTGATCGCGCAGGTCAATGCGATACTGGCCCGTGAGCTCGTGGTGGCCGATGTTGTGACGCGCGCGACGCGGTCGTCCCCAGTGGCGACTGGTCTGGGCAGGAAAGGCGCGCGTGCTGGCCGCGGCGGTTTCGGGGGCGATCAGCGTAGCCATACGAGACCCGGCGTGAGAATGTCGACTCGTAGAGTCTGGGCTCTCGCCGGGCCCGGCGCCAGTGTCGGCGCCAGTGTCGGCGCCTGTGTCGGCGCCTGTGTCGGCGCCTGTTCGCGATATGGTCGAGCCGTACGTCGGCTACCGGCGCTGCGTCCCCGTCGTGTCGGTCAGGGCCCCGAGGAACTGGACCAACTGCCGCTTCTCAACCGCCGTCAGTTTCAGCGGGTCGGGCGGGAGCGTCTGGTTGTCCAGTACGACTCCAATCCCAGCGCCGCCGCCCCGATTGTAGAACTCCACCACTGACTCCAGCGTCGGATACGCCCCATTGTGCATGTAAGGCGCGGTCAGCCCGACGTTGCGCAGCGACGGCGTGCGAAAGGCGTACTTGTTGGGCGCAGAGATGGAGATGCGATATCGACCCACATCCGGATCGATGCGTCCGCCATTCGTCACCGCACGTACAGGGACACCGAGCACCTCCAGCTCCGACTTCTGGAACATCGGCGGAACCGTCCCATTGGTCAGCGGCAGAAAGTGGCAGGTCGCACACTTGCCCTTCCCCACGAACACGTTGAAGCCTGCCCGCTCATCGGCGTTCAACGCCGTGGTATCACCGCGAAGCGCACGGTCGACCGGACTGTGCAACGACGTGAGGCTACGCATATAGGCCGCGAGCGCGGCACGAATGCGGGTGGGCGTGACCACGGTATCCACGGCGCCCGCCCGACTCACGAACGCCGCACGGAAGGGCGCGGCCAGCGCGCTGTCGCCGGTCAGTGCCGTGGACACATCCGAGAGACGCGCGTGCATTTCGTCGACATTCTGCACCACCTCGGTGACTTGATCTTCGAGGTAGGTCGTGCGCAAATCACTGAACGACCCGACTTGCAGCCCGATGTTGATCACCGTGGGCGTGTTGCGTGGCAGCGGCTGCCCCGATCGACCGGGACTTGCTTTCAGGCCGTCGGTGAAGGCCCGTCCCGGGATATGGCATGAACTGCACGCGCGCGAGTTATCGCCCGAGAGTCGCGTGTCATGAAAGAGGGCACGGCCCAGCGCGACGCGCGCCGCCGGCTCCTGCCGCGTGTCGATCGGCGCGAACGCCAGCACATCGAACGCATCCGCATCGAACAGCGTGACCGCCTGCATGCGGAACGCACGGCGTTCGTCGGGCTGACCGATACCGAGCGCCACCCGCTGCGCGTTGAGCGCACGCGTGAGGGGATTCGCGTAGCGCACCAGAAAATCGAGATGGTTGAACGCATCGCGGCTCGCGTTGGTGCGCAACGCACGCTGTGCTCCGATCAACGCCGAATCCACCGCCGTCCATCCGATCGTGTCGCCGCGGTACGGCGCGATGGCGCGGGCAATGCCCTCCAGCGCCGCGTCTGCCTCCCGCAGGGAGTGACCAGCTACCGGCGAATCGAATCCCGTGATCCCGAGCGACACCACGCGGGCCATTTCAAGCTTGACGGCATCCCACACGCGATCATCGGTCACTACCTGGACGCCGATCATAGTGCGCGCCCGCGTGAGAATCTGACGTAGCGTGCGGACTTCGGTCTGCAGCGCCTCGCGTTCGGCACGCGGATCGGCGCTGAACAACGCTTCTTCGACGACCTGAAACCCAGTGGGAGGCGTCACGATGTTCGGACCCTCGTGCTCTTCCGCGTGCGGCAGCGCGGGGCCATTGAGCTCGCGCGAGGTCGTCGGCGCATAGTACTCGAGCGCCAGTTCGACGTGCTTGAACGACGAACGCGCCGACGTGAAGAGTTCGCGTGCGCGTTGCAGCGCATCACCCGTGTCGAGCGTCGACACCGCGCTGTCCAGTCGCGCCGTATGCACAATCAGTGAATCCATATCCAAGCGCCACGATGCCAACGCCTGCATCGCGCGGGCATCGCCGCCGCGCGCGATCTGAGGCACGACCGCGTCGGGCTCACCGCACGCACCTGCTGCCGCGGCGACTAACACCGCGGCAGCCACTATACTCAGTCGACGCACCGTCTTCACTAGCGCGGCAATCCCTTCACAATGACCATCTGGCTCGCCTGGTTCTCGTTCGGACGCAACGTGCCGCCGTCAACACCCAGATACTTCGTGCCGCGCCACGAGTGCGGCTGCAGTGCGATGACGAACGTGTTCTCCTGGCCCAGCTCGGTCGACACGTCGAGCATGGCGCCGTACTCCCAGCCCGCCTTGCCCGCCGGACGGCCGCCGATCGCATTGTAGATCGCGGCGTCGGCCGCGGTACGACGGTGATCGAGCTCAATCACCGGGCGCACGTCGCGCGTGGCGATGTTGTACTGGTAGATGTAGGCATCGTGCGCCTCATCTCCGTAGCCGTTGTCGTCTTCCTGCGCGTACACGTAGTTCGTACCGACGTAGATGTTGTCCGGGTTCTGGAAGGTCTTCGCGGGACCGTTGCGGTCGTCACCATCCATCACCACTTCGAGCGTGCCAGACAAGGGGCTGCTTTCGTCGAGCTTCACGCGATACACGCGACCGTACTTGCTACGGCTGTAGTCCGCATTCACGCCCGTGTTGTTCTGACCCGTCACCGTGAAGTACAGCTCGCGATTGTTGGCGGCCGAGCCCTTGCGATAGTCCACATCTTCTACGCGCGCAAAACGCATCGCGTTCACGGTCACGCTTGCCAGATTGATCTGGCGACCGGTCAGCGTCTTCTGATTGGCGATCTGGCGGAACTGCACCGGATACGTCTGTCCGACCACCATGTCGCGCTCGCGCGTGTTGTTGTCCGTACGCGCCAACACATACAGGTTGCCGTTATCGAGGTCGCCGACGGTGTTGGCGACATACATCGCCAGCTGGCCGCCTTCGGGGCTGGAGTCGTCGTCACCGATGATGATGACGGTACGGTTCGGGAACGCCACCTTCGGCAAGGGGAGCGACTGCTCGGAGTTCCAGCGACCGAGGGCCGCCAGGTATCGAGGTGTATTCGCCGGGCCGGATGGATCGACGGCGAGAATCTCCGACTCCTCGCTGCTCTCACCATTGGTGAGGAACAGCGGGCCGAAGCCATGCGTCTCCGGCGTGGCCAGCGTGGCCGAGCACAGACGGTACCGACCGGCGGTGGAATTCACTACGTAATCGCCGGAGATGGGCTTGAGCGTCGCGTCGAAGCGCACGCGGGACACCGCGTAATTGTCTTCGTGGTTCGTGAGCAACGAGAAGCTTCCGTCGGTGTTGCGCGTGAATCCGGCGCCGTCGGCTGAGCCACCAAACACGAAGTTCGGCGACCCGGGCAGCTTATCGTCGCTGCCGATCAAGCTGAAGATCTCAACGCCGGACACCAAGGACTTGGCAAGGGCGGGCGTGACCGACTGATTCGTGAGCGCGACTGGCGCGATCTGCTTCACGTCGGTCGAGTTGTCGTCGCTGCAGGCCGCGACGACGAAGCCGCACGAGGCAACCAGTGCGCGCGCGGCGAAAGTTGAGGGAGAGCGCATGAAACCAACGTCCTCGATATGTAAGTGCGGAGCGGATGAAACGACCTGCGTGGTGGTCGTGTCTGACGACAGACATACGCGGCGGTCGGCGACGAAGCCGATACGGTCGCGTCACGCCGATGTCACGAGCCCGTCTCGGAACGACTGATGGGGTGCAGTCCAATCGCCGTGGTGCAATCATTGATTCTCGTGAATACACATCTGCGCGCTCTCATTCACTTTTCGTGACATCACTCACTCTTCGTGACATCACTCACGCGTCGTGACGTGCTCGGCTTGGCGGCGGCACTGCTTCCCATCGTCGCCTGCGGCAAGCCATCGCAGATCGTGGAGCCACCGGAAGTCGACGCCATTCCCGACGACGCCGTAGTGATCACGAACGACTCGGTACTCGTGCGTGTCGAGCGCATTCCGGCGCTGCGGTCGATCGATGGGGCCGCGGTGTTGTTGGCGGCTCGCGTGATCATCATTCGCACGGGGACCACTACCTTTCGTGCGCTATCGGCCGAATGTCCGCACTCGGGATGCGGTGTGTCCATCATCGACACGCCGAGGCTCATTTGCCCGTGTCACGGCTCCGAGTTCGACTTCAGTGGCAACCGACTGGCTGGTCCGGCCCCGACGGGGCTTCGCATGCTCCGGGCCGACTTCAACGAAGCGAACGGTGTCCTTCAGGTGACGCGCAGCATCGCCCCTCAGCTCAGGCCGAACTCTTCCCGCGCCTGACGCGCCGCGCGGCTGTGGACGTCGTCGGCGCCGAGGGCCGTGCCACTCGCGTCGGTAGCGCTAGCGCCAGCCTTCACCAGCTCCAAGGCGTCTTCACGGCGCGCCAGGAGCGTCCAGAATTCACCGGCGTC
This sequence comes from Gemmatimonas sp., assembly GCF_031426495.1. Lineage (NCBI taxonomy): Bacteria > Pseudomonadati > Gemmatimonadota > Gemmatimonadia > Gemmatimonadales > Gemmatimonadaceae > Gemmatimonas > Gemmatimonas sp. Next base: position 109,235 of record NZ_JANPLK010000013.1, read on the forward strand.
GGGATCAGCCCCCTGGTCGGCCGGGAGCAGCGCGTACATGGCCTTGTACATCATCGAGAAGGCGAAAAAGATCGCGACCATGTCCGGCAGCACGAGCACGAACCGGGTGATCGCGTTCACATTGGCGACCTGATCGTTGAAGGCCGGCGTGTTGAACGGCGCGAGCACCATTCGGTAGTTGATCACAAAGTTCACGGCGCCCGCTGCCAAATTCGTCACGCCGATGAGGATGCCCGCCTTCTTCATGGCGTGCCCGACCGTCGGCTCATCGAGCAAGCGTTCCATCTGCTGCTCGCGTTCCGGCGTGTCGGGACTCAACCCCTGTAGCGCGATCGCGCGCGTCACGGGCGACCCGATCAGCGCCGTGGCACCAAACACCAGAAACGAGACGACGTAGCTGACACTGTCCTTCAGGGCGAAAAGCAGCCCGTCCACGTACCAGAACGCGAGGGCCCCGCGCATCAGCGACGTCAGACCGACGAACGCCGTGATGAAGTTGAAGCGGCGGGTGATCACCAGGAGGTCAAGGAGTACCCACACCACCGGGATCATGGCGGCCGTGAGGTACGCATTGAGCGCCCCGAGCGGTTCGGTCCCGTATTTCAGGACAAGGATCGGTATGGCGGCACCGATCAGAATGTCCAGCGTGAGCTTCAGCGTCTTCGACATGGACGTGGAATCTCACTGGGGGCGGGGGTAGATGGTACCGGCGGGGATGCAACTAAACTGCGACCTCCCTAGTGAGCAGGGGGGAGGGCATCAGGAAGGAGGAGGCAGGCGAGTTCAAGGGGTCAGAGTCGTTGAACGCCAGCGTTCAAC